>NZ_JAYXIH010000009.1:0-113437 GCF_036016755.1 Aurantimonas sp. A3-2-R12
CAAATCTGATGAAACAGCCTTTCCCATGAAGCACCTCCTGCTCACAGAGAATCAAACCGAACATCAAATGGGAACCCGTCGATTCAAATTATTCGCCGGATGCTCTAGGACATCGCGCGTGAACCGCCACAGCCGCGAGACGAGCGGCCCCCGAGCCTCGGGCGCCAATTCGTCCAGGACATAGGCGAGCGTCACCAGATCAGCCGGCGCGCACTCCGCCAGATTCGCTGTCGCATCGCCGCGCACCCAGCGCGTCGCCACCGCCAATCCCTCTTCCGCGAGCGCCTGGCCAACGGCGAGCGCAGGCGCGCTCGCCTCCACCAGCGTCGCCTCGCGCAAGCTTTCGAAGGCATCGCTGGCGGCCCAAAGCGCCGTGCCCGGCCCGGCACCGATATCGAGAAGCGTGTCTGGCGCGAAATCCGGACGCCGCAGCGTGATCTGCTCCAGGCTGGCCCGGATTGCGGCGAAGGTCGCCGGCATGCGGGCCGCCAGATAGGCGAGCACCGCCGGCTCGCCATCGAGGTGCTGACGCCCGTCGCGGATCTCGGCGCGGTAGCGTCCCGACAGCCGTTCGCCCGCGCTCCGCAGATCATCGAGCGCATGGCGGTCGAGCCGTGCGTCGAGCGCCTGTCTCAACGCGGCGGGAAGTTGCATCGTACGGCCTGCAATTGTGATCTCGATGGTCTCGCGGCCGTGTCGACAACGGCCGTTTCGCCCCTTCGATCATCCCGCTCGATCATCGCGCTCTCTCACCCCGCTCTTCCATTCGTCGTCGAACTGCTCTAGCGGCTTCGCGCAACGTTCCGGCGCAACAATCATCGAAAGGGATGCCGCATGGCCAAGAAGAACCACCCGGTCCACGCCAAGATCACCGGCCCGGTCGTGATGATCGGTTTCGGCTCGATCGGCAAGGGCACCCTGCCGCTGATCGAACGCCATTTCGACTACGACAAACAGCGAATGACGGTCATCGATCCGAACGACGCCGACAAGCATCTCCTCGACGAACGCGGCATCCGCTTCGTCAACGAGGCCGTAACCCGGAAAAACTATCGGGATCTGTTGACGCCGCTGCTCACCGAAGGCGACGGCCAGGGCTTCTGCGTCAATCTGTCGGTCGATACCGGGTCGCTCGACCTGATCAAGCTCTGCCGCGAACTCGGCGTGCTCTACATCGACACCGTGGTCGAGCCGTGGCTCGGCTTTTACTTCGACGAGTCTCTCTCCAACGCCGATCGCACCAACTACGCCCTGCGCGAGACCGTCCGTAAGGAAAAGCGCAAGAATCCGGGCGGGACAACCGCCGTTTCCTGCTGCGGGGCCAATCCGGGCATGGTCTCCTGGTTCGTCAAACAGGCCCTGGTCGACGTCGCCCGCGAGGTCGGCCTCGATTTCGAGGAGCCGACGCAGGATGACCGCGACGGCTGGGCCAAGCTGATGAAGAAGGCCGGCGTCAAGGGTATCCACATCGCCGAGCGCGACACCCAGCTCGCCAAGGCGCCGAAGCCGATGAACGTGTTCTGGAACACCTGGTCGGTCGAGGGTTTCCTGTCGGAAGGCATGCAGCCCGCGGAACTGGGCTGGGGCACCCATGAGAAGTGGATGCCGAAGAACGCCAACAAGCACAAGAAGGGCCACCAGTCGGCGATCTATCTGGAGCAGCCGGGCGCCAATACGCGCGTGCGGACGTGGTGCCCGACGCCGGGCGCGCAATACGGTTTCCTCGTCACCCACAACGAGTCCGTTTCGATCGCGGACTTCTTCACCCATCGCAACCGCGACGACGAAGTGACCTACCGGCCGACCTGCCACTACGCCTATCACCCCTGCAACGACGCGGTATTGTCGCTGCATGAGCTGTTCGGCGCGGCTGGCAAGATTCAGCCGGAGCATCATGTCCTCGACGAAAGCGAGTTGACCGACGGCATCGACGAACTCGGCGTCTTGCTCTACGGTCACGATAAGAACGCCTATTGGTATGGCTCGCAGCTCTCGCTGGAGGAAACCCGCAAGCTCGCGCCCTACCAGAATGCCACCGGCCTGCAGGTGACCTCGGCTGTCCTGGCGGGCATGGTCTGGGCGCTGGAAAATCCCGAAGCCGGCATCGTCGAGACCGACGAAATGGACTACAAGCGCTGCCTTGAGGTGCAGTCTCCCTATCTCGGTCCGGTCAAGGGATATTACACCGACTGGACGCCGTTGACGGATCGTCCGGGCCTCTTCCCCGAGGACCTTGACGAAAAAGACCCTTGGCAGTTCCGGAACATCCTCGTTCGCTGAGCATTTAACGTCCGGTTGCGCTAATGCGTATCGACCGGCGATGCGGCGTCGGGACGTATGACGCCTACAATTTGAGGGATCGGGCTTGGATCCGGTCCCTCCCGGAGCAAAGCATGGCTGATACCGACGCGAAGCGCGCGGTCGTCGAAGAGGTGATGGAAGCGGTGATGGCGGGAGCGGGCGGGACGATCGCCCGGCATTTCGCTCCCGGCGCCAAAGTGTCCCAGCGTAGCAACGCGGAACAGTCTGACATGCCCTGGTTCGGGCGGATGGAGGGCGAATTCGAGCTTCAGGGCGAGGAACAGGCGCGGGCGTTCTTCGACGAGATGTTCAAGCGCACCACCTATCTCTCCTACGAGTTGCGCGGTCTGGTGTGCGAGATGGACGAAGCGGCCAGCCGATGCGACTGGTCACGCCGGGATGATAAGACCGGGACGCTGATCACCGGGACGACCATGTATTGGTTCACCTTCACCAGCGACAACCGCATACGGTCGATCGAGACGATCGGTTCGATTCATTCCGTCATCCCGTCCCGCAAGGCCGAACCCGTCAGCTAAAGCGACGGCAAAGCACGTTACGCTACAAGATTGGCTCGGCCTCGACCCAGGCCCAGGCTTCCGCCTCCCGCTCCGCCGGAAACGTTCGCATGTCGACATCGAACAGCGGATTCATCGTCGAAATCATCTTGGACATCCATCCGGGCGCGCCGACGATGGCGTAGCGCTCCACCTTCCGCATGGCCCCGAGCTTCATGGGGATCAGACCGCTCTGCATGAGGATGGCCGGATCGAAGCCGCCCAGATGCTTGATGCGACCGAGCAGGCGGACTTTGTCGTGACGGTCGAACAAGGCGTTGATCTCAGCGAGTACGGTCGGGAACTCCGACTCCGAGATCACGCCGTCGACCTCGAAAGCGAGAACGTCGTCCCGCGATGTCGGCAGGAACCGCACCGCCGGGGTATCGGCTTGTGGCAGCGCGGGAAGCTCGGCGGCCCATTTCAGCGCTTCTTCAACCTGCTCCGGAGCAAAGCTCTTCATTTCGAAGTTCGGGAACAACGGGCTGAAGAAGCCGGTCACCGCTCGGGGCCATTCCTTGTCCGAGATCACGGCGCCGCGCCTGAATTGACGGATATGGGACAAAAATTCGAGATCGGCTTTCATTCCCTCGAGCAGAGCGTCGGCATCCATGTCCGAAAGGCCGGTGACGTCGACGCACAGGCTGATGTCGCCATGCCAGCCCAGCATCGTCTCGAGCAGTTCCTTGTAACGCTTGATATCCTCTCCGATGACCTTGCCACTCAGCCGAAATGCCAAAACATGGCTCGGGGCGGCCAGTTGCGCGAACATCGTAATCTCCTTTGCTGCGTGCGTGCGAACAGGGATGATGTCACCGGCGACGCTCCGGCCCTTTGATCGAAAGCAATTCATTTGAACAAAATGCGATAGACTTTTAATCGACGCGTGGACTAGGCTTTCACGACTAGGCTTTCACGACTGGTTTCGTGGTTTGCCCCCGTTGGGGTTCGGTTCGGCGCTTGATTCTCGGCCTGGAGGGTGCCGCGCCTAAATTTTGGGGTTCTTCTGATGCGTCGTCTCGCTGTTTCGCTCCTGCTCGCGACTTTTGCTCTCAGCGCCTGCCAGACCGAGCAGCGGGCCCAAGTGTTGCCGGCTCAGCCGCAGGGCATCGAGGGGCGCTGGGCTTCGATCGGCGGCCCGGTCGCCTATACGGCAACCTTCCAAAATGGCCGTTTCACCTCGGTCGAGCGGGCGACCAACGGTCTCCTGGCCTCCGGCAACTATACCGATCTCGGTCCCGGCCAAGTGAATCTGCTCTACACATCGACCACGCGCAACCAGCAGGTTTCGGCCAACTGCAATCAGGTCGACGCGAATCGCCTTTCCTGCGCGACGTCCAGCGGCAACCGCTTCGATCTCGCCCGCGCCTGAGGAATTTGTCGCAGGGGCAAACGGCCTCGACCCGCTTCACCCTCCGGCAAAATTTCCTATATCCCGGTCTCCACCGAGGGCCGTCCGCAGGCCGCAACCATACCGGGGCCGTTTACCGGGTGACACGGTCGCGGCTACGTGCGGTTGGCCAGGCGATGAGCCAAGCAAGATTTTGCTCCCGCGAGACTGTGCAAGGACGCGACGATGACTGCCCTGACCAAGACGATCGCCGAGCGGGCGATCGGCCCCCTCCCGGCGGGCCACCCGCAGGTCAAACAGCCGAAGGTCGGCGTTCTCCTGGTCAATCTCGGCACGCCCGACGGCACCGATTTCAAGCCGATGCGGCGTTATCTGAAGGAGTTCCTCTCCGACAAGCGGGTCATCGAGTGGCCGCGCGCCGCTTGGTATCCGATCCTCTACGGCATCGTGCTCAACACGCGGCCGAAGAAATCCGGCGCCGCCTATGCCCAGATCTGGAACAAGGAACGCAACGAATCGCCGCTGCGGACCTTCACGCGGGCCCAGGGCGAGAAGCTGGCGGTGCGCATGGCCGGCGACGCCTCGGTCGTCGTCGACTGGGCCATGCGCTACGGCCAGCCCTCGATCGCCGAGCGCACCGACGCCCTTCTGGACCAGGGCTGCGAGCGCATCCTGGTCTATCCGCTCTATCCGCAATACGCCGCCTCGACGACGGCAACGGTGAACGACAAATTCTTCCAGCACATGATGGGTAAGCGCTGGATGCCGGCCGTGCGCACGGTGCCAGCCTATCACGACGAGCCAGTCTATATCGACGCGCTCGCCCGCTCGATCGAAACCCATCTCGCCGGTCTCGATTTCGAGCCGGAACGCGTGATCACCTCCTATCACGGCATTCCGCAGAGCTATTTCCGCAAGGGCGATCCCTATCACTGCCACTGCCAGAAGACCTCGCGGCTACTGGAGGAGCGGCTCGGCTGGCAGCCCGGCCGGCTGATGACCACCTTCCAGTCCCGCTTCGGGCCGGAGGAATGGCTGCAGCCCTATACCGACAAGACCGTCGAGGCATTGGCCAAGGAGGGGATCAAGCGCATCGCGGTGCTCAATCCGGGCTTTGTCTCCGACTGCCTTGAGACCTTGGAGGAGATCGCCGGCGAGGCTGGCGAGATCTTCCACGAGGCCGGCGGCGAGAAGTTCAGCCACATCCCCTGCCTCAACGATTCCGAACCGGGCATGGACGTCATCGAGGCGATGGTGCGGCGGGAACTGAGGGGCTGGCTCGACTGAGCCCGATTGGCCGCATGGGCGGAAGATCGCTTGCGTCGCGCACCGCCTGACGCGATAGTCGCACACCGGTCGGTGATACGGGTCCGCGCCGAGCGACACCGTCCCGAGCGGATGGAGGTGACATGCTCTCGGGCTCTGGAATTTTCGTCCTCGTTCTTCTGTTCTTCGCGATCGTCGTCCTGTTTTCGACGGTCAAGACGGTGCCGCAGGGCTATAACTACACGGTCGAGAAATTCGGCCGTTACACCCGCACCCTGACGCCGGGCCTCAACATCATCCTGCCGTTCATCGAGCGCGTCGGGCGCAAGCTCAACATGATGGAGCAGGTGCTGGACGTGCCGACCCAGGAGGTTATCACCCGCGACAACGCCTCGGTCGCGGCGGACGGCGTCGCCTTCTATCAGGTGCTCGACGCGGCGGCCGCCGCCTACGAGGTCTCCGGGCTGGAAAACGCCATTCTCAATCTCGTCATGACCAATCTGCGCTCGGTCATGGGCTCGATGGATCTCGACGACCTTCTGTCGAACCGCGACGCGATTTCGGAAAAGATCCTGCGGGTTGTCGATCAGGCAGCCAGCAGTTGGGGGATCAAGATCACCCGCATCGAGATCAAGGACATCAACCCGCCGAAGAACCTCGTCGATTCCATGGCCCGGCAGATGATGGCCGAACGTGAGAAGCGCGCCGAAATCCTGGAAGCCGAAGGTTCGCGCAATGCCGCGATCCTGAGGGCCGAGGGCGAGAAACAGTCGCAGATTCTGCAGGCCGAAGGCAAGCGCGAGGCGGCATGGCGCGAAGCCGAGGCGCGTGAGCGGCTGGCCGAGGCCGAGGCGACCGCCACCCGCGTCGTCTCCGAGGCGATCGCCGCCGGCGACATCCAGGCGATCAACTATTTCGTCGCGCAGAAATACACCGAAGCCCTCGCCAAGATCGCCTCGGCGCCCAATCAGCGTGTCGTGCTGATGCCGCTGGAAGCCTCGTCTCTGATCGGCTCGATCGCCGGCATCGCGGAGGTCGCCCGCGCCACCTTCGGCGAGTCCGGCCAGGCCGCTTCGCGAACTACCCCGCGCGTACCCGCAAGCGGTAACCGGGCTCCAGATTCGCCGATGGGACGGAGCGAAGCGTGAGCGTCATCATCGAGGCACTGTCGGACTATGGCTGGTGGATTCTCGGCCTCGTTCTGCTCGCGCTCGAAGTCGTCCTGCCGGGTGTTTATCTGCTTTTCTTCGGCATCGCGGCGCTGATCGTCGGCATGAACACCCTGTTTCTCGGCACCGGCGGCTGGTTCGGCTGGGAACAGCAGGTTCTCGCCTTCGTCGTGCTGTCGGCCATCAGCGTCTATCTCGGGCGGCGCTGGTACGGCTCGAAAAGCGAGGCCGGCGGATCCGGTTTGCTCAACCGCCGAACCCGCCGTCTGATCGGCCGCGAGGCGGTATTGACCCAGGCGATCGTCAACGGTCGCGGCCGCGTCGCCATCGAGGATAGCTGGTGGAGCGTCGAGGGCCCGGATCTGCCCGAGGCCAGCCGCGTGCGCATTATCGGCGCGACGGGATCGGTTCTGACGGTGGAGCCTGTCCAGCCACTCTGACGGGCCGTTTGCCGTGCCCCGCAGTCAGGCGACGCCGATCCGCAACAAATCGTGCAGATGCACGATCCCGACCGGTCGCTTTTGGCGCACCACCATCAAAGCCGTGATGTTGAGGCTGTTGACGATGTCCAGCGCCTTGACGGTCAGGGTTTCCGGCTCGATCGTCTTGGGGTCGCGGGTCATCACCGCGTCGACCGTCTGCCTGAGAAGGTCGTCGCCCAGATGCCGGCGCAGATCTCCGTCGGTGACGATGCCGGTGAGGCACCCATCTGGATCGACCACGGCCACGCAACCGAAACCCATGCGCGACATCACGATGATCGCTTCCGACATCGGCGTGCCGGACGGAACCAGCGGCATCGCCTCGCCGACATGCATGATGTCGCCGACATGCATCAGGCTCGCACCCAGCTGACCACCGGGATGGAAGACCCGGAAGTCGCCCGGCGTGAAGCCGCGACGCTCAAGCAGCGCGACGGCAAGGGCGTCGCCGAGCGCCACTTGCAGCGTCGTCGAGGTAGTCGGAGCCAGGCCGTGCGGACAGGCTTCGGCGACCCGCGGCAATGTCAGCGCCTCGTCGGCCTCGCGTCCGAGCGTCGAATCGGAGCGGGACGTGACCGCGACGAGCGGAATACGGAAGCGCCGTGAATAGGCAACGATCCCCTTCAGCTCGGCGGTCTCCCCGGACCACGACATGGCGAGGATGGCATCGTCCCGACCGATCATGCCGAGATCGCCGTGATTGGCCTCGGCCGGATGGACGAAGAACGCCGGGGTACCGGTCGAGGCGAAGGTTGCCGCGATCTTGGCGCCGATATGCCCGCTCTTACCAACGCCGGTGACGATCAGCCGGCCCTTGATGCCTTGAATGATATCGAGAACGCGCTCGAACGGCGCCGCCATGCCGGTCTTCAACAGACCCGCCAGCGTCATCAGCCCCTCGGCTTCGGTCTCGATCGTGCGCACGGCGGACTGCGCGCCGAGGCGCGCGCCGACGTTGTCAGGCTCGGGTTTGGGAATCACGTTCGTCGCATGCTCCTGTCGGGCTCCGCCATCACGGCTCCATCACCGTCGATCGCAGACCGTTGGGGCCAGATGATGACATGTGCGGGCATTCCAAGTCCACGACGGGATGCGCCCCCCCCCCCCGGTAACGACTTCTTAACCATGAAAATTTACCAATCGGCAAGCTCGGGTTTTGCCGCGCGTGCTCGCAGAAGGTGCAGACGACGCCGCGATGGTTTGGACATTCCACCGATTCCGATTGACGCTGGCCACCGCCGCTCTTGGCCTTGCCTCGTCTTTCCCATCCGGGCTAGGCCCGGTGGCGGCTTTCGGGCAGACGCTTTCCATGCCGGAACTTCGGACCGATGGGGAACTGCTCGGATCGCGGGGTCTCGATGGCTTGCGAACCAATACCCGCACCCTCGGCAGCGCGTCCCAAGAATTGAATGCCCCGGCTCCAACATTGCGTCCGCGAGACCGTCCGTTGCTCGACGAGGCCTTGGAGCCTCCGGCCAGCGAGCCCCCGAGGTCGATCCGGGAGTTCAACCTGTTCGACGGACCTGCGACCAAGGCGGACGCACTCGACACTACGATCCTTCGCGCGCGCCCGGCCGAACCGGTCAAGCCCGTGGATTCGCGATCCGTCCGCGTTGACGACGCTGCGAAAGATCAAGCCGCGCAAGACGAACTGCGCCGGCAGAACCGCCGTCCGTCGACCCGCCTTCAACCAAGCAACCCGCCGCTCGCCGCGGGCGTCGCCGGCGAAGCTCTGGCCGCTGATTCCAGCCTGCGGACCAACCGGCCGGCCGAGGCCATCGGCCGCATTATCCGCCGCCACGAGGCCGATCCCTTTGCGCCCGTCGGCATCCGCGCCGGCAGCCTGATACTCTATCCCGAGCTGATCCAGACCCTTGGCGCCTCGACCAATCTCGACAAGATCGCAGGCGGAGAAGGCGGCGTTTTCAGCGAGACGACCATCTCGGCGCGGCTCCTGTCCGACTGGTCGCATGACGAGGCGGAGCTGAACTCGCGTCTCACCTTCCGCCGAAATTTCTCCGGCGAGACCCGCGACGACCCGGAGGCGGCGGTCGATGGTCGATTGCGGTTCGACCTCGACCGCGTCACGACCGCAACGCTGAGGGGCGCGGTGGCGTATCGCCGCGAGGATGTTAGCGAAATCGACACCACCCTGCGCAATTCCGACCGCCCCGAGGTCCTCAACGCCTCGGCCTCGGCGCAACTTCAGCGCGATTTCGGCCGGCTGCGCGTCACCGGCACCGGAACCGCCGCCCGCGAGGCCTATTTTGGCCTGCCCTCGGGTTCCCCCGACCAGAGCTACACGACGCTCACGGCGGGGTTGAGAACAGGCTACGAACTGTCGCCGGCGCTCACGCCCTTCATCGAGGGCAGCGTCGGTTGGCGTTTGTTCGACGATTCGAACAACGGGGGGCCGAACGATGTCGAGCGGGATTCGCTGCTTCCCTCGCTGCGCGCGGGTCTGGCGCTGAACCTCACCGAGAAGCTGACTGGTGAGATCGCCGCAGGTTACGCCTGGAACCTGCCGGACGATCCGGCCGTCGAGGCGACCGGCACGCCAACCCTCGACGCCAATCTCGTCTGGTCGCCGCGACGCGGGACGGACATCACGATCGCCGCCCGCACCGCTTTCGATCCTGACACCACAGGCCAGTCCACCACGACATCCTACGAAGGGTCCATCGGCCTGCGGCGCGTGCTGACGGCGCGGGCCGACCTCACTGCGGCCCTGAGCGCCGAATACAGCGATTCGACGCTTCCCCAGGCCGACGAGACCACCCTGACCGGCGAGACCGGCATCACCTACTGGCTCAACCGAACCCTCGCCTTCACCGGCCTCTACAACCATCAGGAAGTCTATGCGCAATCGCCTGGCGGCGACTACAGCGCCGATACGATTCGTCTCGGTGTGAAGCTGCAGCGCTAAGAGGCCAGACGAGCGACATCCACTATTTTGCCGCGACGGCCTCGCCGTTCGGCTCCACCGTATGAATCAGCCGTTCGATATTATCGATCACCTTTTCCCGGATATCCGGGCGCCACAGGGCGAAGGCGACGTTGGCCTCGACAAAACCTTCCTTCGACCCGCAGTCGAAGGTCCGGCCGGCAAACGGATACGCCGAGAATTCCTGGCGGCCCGCCAGTTTCAGCATTGCGTCGGTGAGCTGGATTTCGTTGCCGGCGCCTTTTTCCTGGGTCTTCAGGATGTCGAAGATTTCCGGCTGCAGAATGTAGCGGCCCGAAATGTAGTAATTCGACGGCGCGTCGGCGGGCTGGGGTTTTTCCACCATGCCGTCGACACGGAAACCGGCCCCGACCGCCTCGCCCTCGCCGACGATGCCGTATTTCTGCGTCTCGTTCGGATCGCATTGTTCGACCGAGATCACATTGCCGCCAGCGGTTTCGTAAAGCTCGACCATCGCGGCCAGACAGCCCTTTTCCGCCTGCATGATCATGTCCGGCAAAAGCAGTGCGAACGGCTCGTTGCCGACGAGCTCGCGGGCGCACCAGACTGCGTGCCCGAGGCCGAGCGGGGCCTGCTGGCGGGTGAAACTCGCCGTGCCTGGCTTCGGCTGCAAATCGTCAAGCAGCGCCAGCTCCACCGACTTGCCGCGTTCGGCCAGGGTGTTGGAAAGCTCGACCTGGATGTCGAAATAGTCCTCGATGACCCCCTTGTTGCGGCCGGTGACGAAGATCAGGTGCTCGATCCCGGCCTCCCACGCCTCATCGACGACGTACTGGATGACCGGCCGATCGACGACCGTCAGCATTTCCTTCGGAATGGATTTCGTCGCCGGCAGGAAGCGCGTGCCAAGACCAGCGACAGGAAAGACGGCTTTTCTGACTTTTTTCATGATGGCTTGGTCCTCGGATTCGTGGCGACATGTCGCGAATAGGCCGCTGGGTGGACGCCGTTATTTGAGCATCCCGCCGCCTTTTCGCCGTGAAATAGCGAAACAACTCGGCAAAACCAGTCGACCGCGGGTTCGCGACCCTGCGGAGTGGTGAACGAACTCTTAACGACCTCGCCGTAGTCTTCCAACCTCGCTCAGCCGAATGAAATGACCAAGGAGAAGACACATGCAACGAATGACCGGACCCCGCTTGAGATGGCTCGGATCGGCCCTCGTCGCGGTGGTCGTCTCGATCTTTCTCGCGGCCCCGGCCTTCGCCGATGCCGGTTTCCAGCGGTGGATCCAGAATTTCGAGAGCGTTGCCGCGAAGAATGGCGTCAGCCGCAACGTCTATCGCGCCGCGTTCGCGGGCGTCACGTCGCCCGATCCGGATGTTCTTGAGAAAGCGCGCTACCAGCCTGAGTTCAAGGACACGGTGTGGGACTACGTCGACAACCGCGTCAACGACGAGCAGGTTGCCAAGGGCCATGCGATGCGCGCCAAATATGACAGCTGGCTCGATCGCATCGAAAAGCGTTTCGGCGTCGATCGCGACATCCTTTTGGCGATCTGGTCGATGGAGACAAATTACGGTCAGATTCTCACCCGCGACGACGTAATGAAGAGCTTGCCGCGCTCGCTTGCCACGCTTGCCTATCTCGACAAGCGCCGCGGCAAATTCGCGCGTCAGCAGCTCATCGCGGCGTTGAAGATCGCCCAGGCCGGCCAAGTCGCTCCGGACAAGCTGATCAGCTCATGGGCTGGTGCCATGGGCCACACCCAGTTCATCCCAACCAGTTACCTCGCCTACGCCGCTGACATCGACGGCGACGGTCGCGCGAACATCTGGGAATCGGTCCCCGACGCGCTCGCCACGGCTGCCAATCTCTTGCGCAAGAATGGCTGGCAGCCTGGCAAGACCTGGGGTTACGAAGTGGTCGTTCCGGACCGCTATCAGGGCAAGCTCGAGCGCGACAACCGCAGCCTGGGTGAATGGCAAAGCCTTGGATTTCTGCGGCCGAACGGGAAGGGTTTCCCCAATCCCTCGGACAATGCCAATCTGGTTCGTCTGGCCGGCGACAACGGACCGGCGTTTTTGATGACGAAGAACTTCTTCGTCCTGAAAAGCTACAACAACGCCGACAAATATGCGCTCGCCGTGGGCATGCTCGGCGACCGGATCGGCGGATATGGTGGGCTCTATCGCGACTGGCCGCGTGGTTACACGCCGCTTTCCAGCCAGGAGCGCTACGAACTCCAAAAGCATCTTGCCTCCAGAGGCCTTTATGACGGCAAGATCGATGGTAAGATCGGTTCCGGATCGAAATCGGCGATCATGTCGTTACAAGGTAGGGCCGGCATGGCGCAGGATGGCAATGCGTCCAAGGCACTGTTGGAGTTCCTCCGACGCAACTGACCCCAGAGCGGGAAGTAGAGGCCCCATGATGGCACGGCAGGCGACGATGGCAGGATGGCGGCGGGCGCGCTTGGCCTTCGTCGCAAGCTTGGCCGGTCTCGCGGTCCTGATCACCGGGTTGGCACCCGCAAGCACCGCCTCGGCCCAAGAGCGCCCACGGACCGTCCTGGAGATGCTGTTCGGCGGTGGTACGCGCGCCGTGCCGGAACGCCGCGTCATTCGCAAGAAGGTGATCCGTAAGAAGAAACCCTCGGCGCGCAAACCGGCCACGGCCAGCAGAAAGGCCAAGGTTCAGCGGAAGGCGCGACCGAGTTCACCCAAAAAGCCGCAACGTGCGAGCCAGAAGGCGACGACGCCTGCCAGTATCTCGCAGGTCGCTGAGAGCGAGCAGACACCCAAGGACGCCAATGCCCAGAAGGTGCTGGTAGTCGGCGATTTCCTTGCCGATTCCCTCGCTGATGGCCTCAACGCGATCTATGATGACAACGAAATGGTCACGGTCGAATCCCGGATCAACGGCTCGTCCGGGCTGGTGCGTGACGACTTCTATGACTGGCCGAACAATCTGGGTCCGATCATCGACGAAGAAAAGCCGGCGGTGCTCGTCATGATGATCGGGTCCAACGACCGGCAGCCGATCGAAATGGGATCGGGAACGCTGTCGCCACGATCCGAGACTTGGACGACGGAGTACGAAAAGCGCATCGGTGAAATCGCCGAGATCGTGAAGAACCGCAATGTGCCTCTGATCTGGGCCGGAATGCCGTCGTTCAAATTTGAGCGGATGAGCGAGGACATGGTCTTTCTCAACGATCTCTACCGCAAGGGCGCGACGAAGGTTTCCGGCCAATTCGTCGATATCTGGGAAGGCTTCGTCGACGCGAATGGCAGCTTCGTCTATTCGGGTCCAGGGGTCAGCGGCCAACAGGTGCAGCTTCGCAATTCCGACGGCATCACTATGACCGACGCCGGCGACGACAAGATGGCCTTTTTCGTGGAGCGCGCCATCGCCCGCGTCTTGAAGAACTCGGCCTCTCCCTTGATCAGCCTGTCGGACGAACAGTTGCCGAACATGCAATTGCCGCCGCTCGGCAATGCCGCCAACGCGGTGAGCGCGGCGCCCATGTCCATCGATGACCCGGCGCTCGCTGGGGCCGAAACGCTTCTGGGCGGCGGAGCGACCAGCGGCTTCACGCTGGAGCCATCGCCGCGCGACCGCCTCATCGCCGGCAACGGAACCGGAGACGTGCAAGGCCGCGCCGACAATTTCGCCTGGAACGAAAAGACCCGCGCCGTGGTGCCGGAGGGGCCGCCGATTGCCTATCGCGGCTCGCTGGACCTGAACGCCGTTCGCGCCTCCGAAGGCATCAAGCCGCCGGAAGAAATGCCGTCGATCGTCGATGCGATCATCCAGGATTGGGCCGACGATAACCAGGCCGCCAAGGGCGACGCCCCGGCCAACTGACTGCGATCAACGAAGCGCGGCGCGGCGAGTGACGCGCGCGATAGATCACAGGGTATCGAGGCCATTTTTCGCCGTCACCGCGGCAGGGTTGTCTCGCCCATCAGGTCGAGATCGATCGCCCGCGCCGCCTGCCGGCCCTCCCGGATCGCCCAGACGACCAGGGACTGGCCCCGCCGCGTATCGCCAGCAGCGTAGAGCTTGTCCACCGACGTCAGATAGCGGTCGTCGTCGGCCGCGATCGAGACGTTGCCGCGCCGGTCGGTGCGGGTCGCCAGGGCATCGCCCGCGTCGCGCATGAAGCTGTCCATGAACGGACCGGCGAAGCCGATGGCGATGAAGGCGAGATCCGCCTTGATGACGAACTCGGTTCCGGGCAGCGGCTTGCGTTGCTCGTCGACTTCCGCGCACTCGACTCCGGTCAGAATGCCGTCCTCGCCGACAAATGCGAGCGTCGCGATCTGGAATTCTCGGATCGCGCCTTCCGCCTGGCTCGACGAAGTCCGCATCTTGGTTGCCCAATAGGGCCAGACTTCGAGCTTATTCTCGGTCTTCGGCGGCTGCGGGCGAATGTCGAGCTGCGTCACCTTGACCGCGCCCTGGCGGAAGGCCGTGCCGACGCAATCCGATGCCGTGTCGCCGCCGCCGACCACGACGACATGCTTGCCACCGGCCCAGATCTCCTCGCTGGGCCAGCCGACGCTGGCGATATTCTCATTGGCGACCCGGCGATTCTGCTGCACGAGATAGGGCATCGCATCGTAGATACCGGTCAGCCCCTCGTCGGGAATCCCGGCGTCGCGCGGGCGCTCGGCGCCGCCGCAGAACAACACCGCGTCGTATTCGGCGGTCAGTTCCTCGACCCGCTTGTCCTTGCCGACATTGACGCCGCAGAAGAAGGTGACCCCCTCGCCTTCCATCTGCGCGACGCGCCGGTCGATCCAGTGCTTCTCCATCTTGAAGTCCGGAATGCCGTAGCGCATCAGGCCGCCGGGACGCGATTCCCGCTCGAATACATGCACGTCATGGCCAGCGCGGCCAAGCTGCTGCGCAGCGGCAAGACCCGCCGGCCCGGAGCCGATGATCGCGACTCGCTTGCCTGTCTTGGTCTTGGCCGGTTGCGGCTTGATCAGCCCAAGCTTGTGCGCCTTGTCGGCCAGTGCCTGTTCGACCGTCTTAATCGCCACCGGCACGTCTTCGAGGTTCAGCGTACAGGCTTCCTCGCAAGGCGCCGGGCAGATACGGCCGGTGAACTCGGGAAAATTGTTGGTCGAATGCAGGTTGCGGATCGCCGTCTCCCAGTCGCCCTGGTAGACGAGATCGTTCCAGTCCGGGATCTGGTTGTGGATCGGACAGCCCGTCGGCCCGTGGCAATAGGGAATGCCGCAGTCCATGCAGCGCGCCGCCTGCTTGCCGACTTCCTCGTCCGACATCGGCAGTGTGAACTCGCGGAAATGGCGAATGCGATCGGATGCCGGCTGATACTTGTGCGTCTGCCGATCGATCTCGAGAAATCCGGTTACCTTGCCCATGCCGTCACTCCATTCTTCCAGCTCATCTCAAGCCGGGAGCACTTCCTGGAACGAAGCCCGAGGAGCGCGCTGTCGCCCCACTCCGGACCCGGTTCAATCTGAATACAGGCGCCGCCGAGCCGGAGCCACTTTGCCTGCGCTGATGCCGCATTTCCCGTGGAAAGTCGACCATCCGGGGGGCTGCCGACGGTGCCGTGCGGCTCTGGCACACGCGACAACACCGGTTCGTCGGCTGGATGGAAAGACGCTGAGAAAGTCGCTACTCCGCCGCCACGCCCATGCGCATGCGCTCCATCTCCTGCAGCGCCCGGCGGTACTCGACCGGCATCACCTTGACGAATTTCGGCCGGTGAACCTCCCAGTTCTCCAGCATTTCCGCCGCCCGGCCCGAGCCGGTGTAATGGAGATGATTGGAGATCAGCTGGAACAGCCGCTCGTCGTCATGGCCGGTCATGTCCGAGGAAACGTCGACACGGCCCTTATAGGCGAGATCGCCGCCATGGTGGTGCAGCTTCTCCAGGAGATCGTCCTCCTCGGGCACCGGCTCCAGATCGACCATCGCCATGTTGCAGCGCTCGGCGAAGTCACCGACCGCGTCGTAGACATAGGCAACGCCGCCCGACATGCCGGCCGCGAAGTTGCGGCCTGTCTCGCCCAGGATCACCACGAGGCCACCGGTCATGTATTCGCAGCCATGATCGCCGACACCCTCGACAACCGCGATCGCGCCGGAATTGCGAACCGCGAAGCGCTCGCCGGCGACGCCCCTGAAATAGCATTCGCCCGAGATCGCGCCATAGAGCACGGTATTGCCAACGATGATCGACTCCTCCGGCACGACGCGGGAGTTGGCGCGCGGCTTGACGACGATGCGGCCGCCCGAGAGCCCCTTGCCGACATAGTCGTTGCCGTCGCCGGTCAACTCGAAGGTTATACCGCGCGCGAGAAACGCGCCGAAGCTCTGTCCGGCGGTGCCGCTGAGCTTCACCGTGATCGTATCGTCGCGCAGCCCCTTCAGGCCGTAGCGCCTGGCGACTTCGCCCGACAGCATCGCCCCGGTCGAGCGATCGACATTGGTGATCGGCGTTTCGATCACCACAATCTGCCGCGCCGTCAGGGCCGGTTCGGCCTCGGCGATCAGTTTACGGTCGAGAATATCGATGATCGGGTGCTCCTGACGCTTGGTCCAGCGCAGTTCCTCGGCCGGCGCGTCCGGCTTGAAGAACACCTTGGAGAAGTCGAGCCCCTTGGCCTTCCAGTGGTCGATCATCTCCTTGCGGTCGAGCAATTGCGACTCACCGATCAGTTCGGACAGATGGCGCACGCCCATCTCCGCCATGATCATGCGAACCTCTTCCGCCACGTAGAAGAAGAAGTTGATCACATGCTCGGGCGTGCCCTTGAAGCGCTTGCGCAGGACCGGATCCTGCGTCGCGACGCCGACCGGGCAGGTGTTGAGGTGGCACTTGCGCATCATGATGCAGCCGGCAGCGATCAGCGGCGCCGTCGAGAAGCCGAACTCGTCGGCGCCGAGCAGCGCCCCGACGATGACGTCGCGACCGGTCCTGAGACCCCCGTCGACCTGCAGGCAGATGCGCGAGCGCAGGCCGTTCAACACCAGCGTCTGCTGGGTCTCGGCAAGGCCCATTTCCCAGGGGCTGCCGGCGTGCTTGATCGAGGTCAGCGGTGAGGCGCCAGTACCGCCGTCGTAGCCGGCGACGATGATATGGTCGGCGCGCGCCTTGGCGACGCCCGCCGCGACCGTGCCGACGCCGACCTCGGAAACCAGCTTCACCGAAATATCGGCCGCCGAATTGACGTTCTTCAGATCGTAGATCAGCTGCGCCAGATCCTCGATCGAATAGATGTCGTGGTGCGGGGGCGGCGAGATCAGGCCGACGCCGGGCGTCGAGTGCCGGGTCTTGGCGATGGTCGCGTCGACCTTGTGGCCGGGCAGCTGCCCGCCCTCGCCGGGCTTGGCCCCTTGCGCGACCTTGATCTGCAGCATGTCGGCGTTGACCAGATATTCCGTCGTCACGCCGAACCGGCCCGATGCGATCTGCTTGATCGCCGAGCGCTCCGGATTCGCCGAGCCATCGCGCAGCGGCGTGAACCGGTCGGATTCCTCGCCGCCCTCGCCGGTGTTCGACTTGCCGCCGATGCGGTTCATCGCCCGGGCCAGCGTGGTGTGTGCCTCGCGCGAGATCGAGCCGAAGCTCATCGCCCCGGTGCAGAAGCGCTTGACGATGTCCTTGGCCGGTTCCACCTCGTCCAGCGGCACCGGCGCACGCCCCGCCTCCTCGGCGGCCTTGATGCGGAAGAGGCCCCGGATGGTGGAGTTCTGGACAGCGGACTCGTTCACCATCTTGGCGTAGTCCTGGTACTTCTCCCAGGAATCGGTCCGCACCGCGTGCTGCAGCGTCGCCACCGCGTCCGGCGACCAGATGTGGCTCTCGCCGCGCATCCGGTAGACATACTCACCGCCGATCTCGAGCGAGCGGGCCAGCACCGGATCGTCGGAGAAGGCCCGGGCGTGACGCTCGGCGGTCTCGCGCGCCACCTCGTCGAGGCCGACGCCTTCGATGGTCGTCGCCGTACCGGTGAAATACCGCTCGACGAAGTCCGTCTGCAGGCCGACCGCATCGAAGATCTGGGCGCCGCAATAGGACTGGTAGGTCGAGATGCCCATCTTGGACATCACCTTCAAAAGCCCCTTGCCCACCGACTTGATGTAGCGAGTGACGACCTCGTTCGGATCGACCTCCGGCGGGAATTCCTGCCGCCGGTGCATTTCGAGCAGCGTGTCGAAGGCGAGATAGGGGTTGATCGCCTCGGCCCCGTAGCCGGCCAGGCACGCGAAATGATGGACCTCGCGCGGCTCACCGGATTCGATCACGAGCCCGGCCGCCGTACGCAAGCCCTTGCGGATCAGGTGGTGATGGACCGCCGCGCAGGCGAGCAGCGCCGGGATCGGAATCCGGTCCGGGCCGACCTGGCGGTCCGACAGGATGATGATGTTGTAACCGCCGACGACCGCCGCCTCGGCACGTTCGCACAGCCGATCAAGCGCCCCCGCCATGCCCGCCGCGCCGCTTTCTGCCGCATAGGTCATGTCGAGCGTCTTGGTGTCGAAGCGATCCTCGGTGTGGCCGATATTGCGGATTTTCTCGAGGTCGCCATTGGTCAGGATCGGCTGGCGAACCTCCAGCCGCTTGCGGCGCGAGGAGCCTTCCAGATCGAAGATGTTCGGCCGCGGCCCGATGAACGAGACCAGGCTCATCACCAATTCCTCGCGGATCGGGTCGATCGGCGGATTGGTGACCTGGGCGAAGTTCTGCTTGAAATAGGTGTAGAGCAGCTTCGAGCTGGACGACATCGCCGAGATCGGTGTGTCGGTGCCCATCGAGCCGATCGCTTCCTGGCCGGTGGTGGCCATCGGCGCCATCAGCGTTCGGGTCTCCTCGATCGTGTAGCCGAAGGCCTGCTCGCGATCGAGCAGCGAGACGTCGGAGCGCGACGCCCGCGGCGCCACCGGCTTCAAATCTTCCAGGATGATCTGGGTGTTCTTCAGCCAGTCACGATAGGGGTGCGCGCCAGCCATCTCGCGCTTGATCTCGTCGTCGGAGACGATCCGGCCCTTTTCCAGATCGATCAAAAGCATCCGGCCCGGCTGTAGCCGCCACTTGGTGATGATCCGCTCTTCAGGGATTTCCAGCGTTCCGGCTTCCGAGGCCATGATGACGAGATCGTCGTCGGTGACGACGTAACGCGCCGGGCGCAAGCCGTTGCGGTCGAGCGTCGCGCCGATCTGCCTTCCGTCGGTGAAGGCCACGGCCGCCGGACCGTCCCAAGGCTCCATCAGCGCCGCGTGATACTCGTAGAAGGCCTGCGTATCCTTCGCCATCTGCTTGTTGCCGGCCCAGGCTTCCGGGATCAGCATCATCATGGCGTGGGCGAGCGGATAGCCGCCCTCGGTCAGGAACTCGAGCGCGTTGTCGAAGCAGGCTGTATCCGACTGGCCCTCGTAGGAGATCGGCCAGAGCTTGGAGATATCGTTGCCGAACAGCTCCGAATCGACGGAAGCCTGACGCGCCGCCATCCAGTTGACGTTGCCGCGCAGAGTGTTGATCTCGCCATTATGGGCGACCATCCGATAGGGATGCGCGAGCTTCCAGGACGGGAACGTGTTGGTTGAGAACCGCTGGTGGACGAGGGCGAGCGCGCTGGTGAAGCGCGGGTCCGTCAGGTCGGCGTAATACGGGCCGAGCTGATAGGCCAGGAACATTCCCTTGTAGACGATCGTCCGCGAGGAGAGCGACACGACGTAAAAGCCGATGTCCTCGCCCTTGGCCTCCGAATAGACGCGGTTCGAGACGACCTTGCGCAGGATGAAGAGCCGACGCTCGAAATCGTCGGCAGTCACCGATGGGCTCCGCGCGATAAAGATTTGCCGATGCACGGGCTCCGTCGCGACGATCTCGGGCGCCTGGGAAAGCTGATCGTTCGACACCGGCACGTCGCGCCAGCCGAGCACCGTCTGGCCTTCCTCGCGCGCCACGTCCTCGAACACCGTCTCGATGTGCCGCCGCTGTTCGGCGTCCCTCGGCATGAAGACATGACCAACGCCGTATTCACCGGGCTCCGGCAGATCGACGCTCTGAGCCGCCATCTCCTCCTTGAAGAAATCATGCGGAATCTGGACGAGCATTCCCGCTCCGTCGCCCATCAGCGGGTCTGCCCCGACCGCACCGCGGTGGGTCAGATTCCGGAGGATCTGCAAGCCCTTCTCGATGATCGAGTGGGACTTTTCGTTCTTCATATGGGCGATGAAACCGACGCCGCAGGCATCGTGTTCGTTGCGCGGATCGTAGAGCCCCATCCGTCCTGGCGCCGTGCGCGGTTTGATCGCTGCGGCGACGTCGGTGGTCGAGACCGCTGTCTCGAAGGTTTCGGCGTTGGACAGATTCGTCATCGCGTCGTCTCCCGTCGTCGCGGCGCCGGCGTTCAGCCGCGCCCGTGTCTTCGTCCGGCCATTTGCGGCCGCACTTTTGGGCCCGGTTCGGCGTGGCCCTCGGGGTATGTCCCCGCGTCCGGCCGCCGCCCGAGCATTCAATTTCAGCCGGCTTGTCGCACGACCTCTGGCGTCAGGATAGAACCCGGCCGCGTCTTTCAGGCGCGAAGCGCGCGCCCGCGCGGCCCATTTGCATCATATTATGACAGCAATGCTGTCCTATCGGCGGCAATATGGCAGAACGGTCGCGGATGGGCAAGAGCCTGTCCATGTTCCGGATCAACGGTCAGCAAACCGAGGGACTTTCATCCTTTAGCCTGCTAGCGTTCAATGACTGCGGGTTAGGCCAAGGCAGGACAAGCGCAGATGCGGTAAATAGGAAAGCAGGATTTGCGGGATCTCAATATGGAAGCCATTTCCGCCATCGACATCGTCGATACGATCACCAACGGCCTGCTGGTCCTGGACACCTCCCTGACAATCGCGTCCGCCAATCGGAACTTCTATTCGACATTCCATACGACGCCCGAGCGGACTATCGGACAGCGGCTCTTCGATCTGGGAAACGGGCAGTGGGACATTCCCGAACTACGGCACCTTCTGGAGCGGCTGATCCCCGAGAACCAAGTCGTCGAAGGCTACGAGATCGCGCATGAATTTCCCGATATTGGCCTGAAGAGCATGCGGCTGAACGCCCGCAAGGTCTATCGACCCGGTAACGATGTCGAGTTCTTTCTGCTGGTCATCGAGGATGTCACCGAGCTGCGCGCGCAGCAACGGGAGGCGGAGCGGAATTTCCAGCTGGCCCAGAACATCGTCGACACGATCCGCGATCCGCTGGTGATCTTGGAGTCCGACATGACGGTCGTGACGGCAAGTCGCGCGTTCCTGCGACTGTTCGATGCCTCGGCGGATCGGGTCGTCGGGCGTTCGCTGCGACATCTGGGGCAAGGGCAATGGGATGTGACCGCTTTGACGCGGTTGCTTGATCGCGTGGTGCCGGACGACAAACCCGTCGACGGCTTCCTGCTTGAGGACGAATTTCCCGGCCTTGGCAGACGAATTTTCAAGATCGACGCACGGAAGATCTTTCGCCCCGGCAACCATGTCACGCGACTGCTGGTGATCTTCGAGGATGCGACCGACGCGACACTTCTCGACCGCCACCGCGACATGCTCGCCGGCGAGCTAGCCCATCGCATCAAGAACAACCTTCAAGTCATCTCGTCTTTCGTGGCCTTCGAGCTACGGCGAGCAGCCGAGCCCTGCCGGGAAGGCTATCGCGCGATGCAGACCCGCATCAGTGCTGTGGCCGAACTCTATGACGTGATCGCCCATTCGAGCGCCTTCGGCCCGGTATCGATGCCGGACTACCTGGGCGGTATCGCCACGAGTATTCGAACGAGCCTGCTCGCCGAGGGTTCTGAAATTCAAATCCGGATCGATGCCGAGCCGCTCTCCATCCAGTCCGATCATGCCGTGCCGCTGGGCCTGATCGTCAACGAGCTGTCGACCAATGCGATCAAACACGCCTTTCCAGCCGGGAAAGGCGAGTTGACGATGGAGTTCCGGCTGCGGGACGGCGAAGCGGTCATGACCGTTCACGATAACGGTGTCGGCATAACCCCAGCGGGTGAAAGTTCCGGGCTCGGCTCGCGCTTTGTCGAAGCGTTCGTCAAGCAGATCGGCGGCACCATGGCTGTGGGCTCCGGCTCGAACGGAACGACTGTGACCGTGCGCCTGCCAAAGTCCATCCTGGCCGATTCATAGAACCGGCCGAAGCTTATCGTTGTCGACAACGGGAGCGCATGAGACGATCTCCTCGACCTTCGACTCAGCCTCTCGCGCCTGCCGAATATCGATTCCGCTCCGCCACAGAAACCACAGGCCGATCACGACCATCAACGCGATGGTGAGAACGTGGTTGAACAGGATCATCGCCAGCGCCTGCTCGTCGGGTACCCCGAGCAGCTTCAACGCGAAGCCGGAGCCGATGACGAAACCGCCGGGGACGCGGACGAACCGGGCCAGCACCAGAGCAAAACCCGCGAAAATCATCAGGAAAAGATAGTCGAGCGGAGCCAGCACGATACCGACCGCCAGACCGGCCCAGAGGAAATGCGTTGCCGCGATGAACTTCATCACCACGCTGGCCAACACCGCCCCGATCTGGCGGTTGCGATCACGCGGCCAGACGATGCCGTCGCGAATCGCCTGCCTCAGCCCGTCAAGCCGCCCCCGCCCCCTCGCGGCCAGCCAGTCGACGCAGCGGCTGACCCGGGCGTTCTCTCGCCCCAGCGGCGAGCGCCCGATGAAAAGCAGGTACAACAGCCCGGAAAACAACAGGAGGTTCAAGCCGCCCGCGACCGCCAGCCCCGTCCTCACATCGCCGTCGACATCCGGAATTCGGACGGCCAGCGCCACGAAAGCGGCGAGCAACGCGAAGACGATTCCGTCCAGAAACCGCTCGATCGCCGATGTCATGAGCACGCTGGCCATCCGCAGCCCCTCCAGCCGCGCGATCAGCCATGAGCGCACAAGCGGGCTGATGCCGAGCGGAACGACAATCGCGACCCCGTAGCCCGCCATGATCGCCCCGAACAGCCTGACGCTCGAGATCGGCTTCAGATCGAACAGGATCTGGCGCCATTTCCAGCCGCGGGTCAGTTGCTCGAGCAGGATCGTTGCCACCAGCATGACCAGCCAGCCCATGTGGGCGGTCGCGATCGCCGACAGAAATCGGCCGACGTCGAGGCCCCGGTAAAGCCAGAACAGGGTTGCCAGCGCGACGGCGGCCCCGATTGCCGGAAGCACCCACCGGAAAAATATGCCCGGGCCATTGTCGGTCGTCATGGATTTCGCGATCGCCATTCGGTGCTGCTAGCATTCCGATGTGAACTTCGACACGACAAATTCGACTTCGCGGATATCGGACACGCGAAGGTGAGCGGATGTCATCGCCACCGGCAAGCCAGGGGAAGCGGTCGCCGCCCTCTCCAGCTTCGTCATGACCCTGCCTTGCCCTCGGCGACGCGGCGCGATACGGCACCGCCATGATTTTCGCTTCCGACAACTGGTCCGGCGCCCATCCGGCGATCAACGCGGCTCTTTCCACCCATGGCGACGGCATGGCCGCCGCCTATGGCGCCAGTGACCTCGACAAGACCGTCGAGCGCCGCTTCGACGAGATTTTCGAACGCGAGGTGGCGGTGTTTTTCGTCGGCACCGGCACGGCCGCCAACTCATTGGCATTCGCCGCCGTGAACCGGCCGGGCGGCGTCGTGCTCTGCCACCGCGAGGCCCATGTCATCGAGGACGAGTGCGGCGCGCCGGAATTCTTCACCCATGGCGCCCGCCTGGCACCGATCGACGGGGCCGACGGCAAGATCGATCCGCTCAACCTCCAGCGCGAGATTGCCCGCTTCAAGCCGGATTTCGTCCATGCGGGTCAGCCGATGGCCGTGACGATCAGCCAGCCGGGCGAAGCAGGCACACTCTATTCGGGCGACGAGATCGAGACGATCGCCCGCATCGCCCATGCCCGCGGCCTGACGCTGCACATGGACGGCGCGCGCTTTGCCAACGGCCTCGTCGCCACCGGTCTGACGCCGGCCGAGATGACCTGGAAGCGCGGCGTCGACATCCTGTCCTTCGGCGCCACCAAGAACGGCTGCTGGTGCGCCGAAGCCGTCGTCTTCTTCGATCCGGACAAGGCTCGCCAGTTTCCTTACATCCGCAAGCGCGGCGCCCAGCTATTTTCCAAGACGCGCTTCGTCGCCGCCCAGTTCATGGCCTATCTCGAGGACGATTTGTGGCTCGACCTTGCGGGCCACGCCAATCGCATGGCCGATCGCCTGCGCGCCGGAATCGACGCGAGCCCGCACGCGCGACAGGCGTGGGAGACCCATACCAACGAGAGCTTCGCCATTCTCGATTCCGGTCTCGCCGAGACTTTGCGCGGCAAAGGCGCCGTGTTCTACGACTGGAATCCGCCACATGGGGTGCACGACCTCGTCGGCGATGACGAGACCCTGGTTCGCCTGGTGACCAGCTGGTCGACCGCGGAAGCTGAGATCGACCGCTTCTGCGATCTGATCGCCTAGTGGTCCGATTTCGACATTTGCATCCCGCTTGGAGCACCCTGGCAAGCAAATGTCGAAATCAAAGGACCACTAGCAACTTTATGACTCTCGTGGATTTTTCAAATTTGACATTTGATTTCGAGTCCGCCGCACGTGGGTATCAAATGTCAAATTTAATCCACTAGATCACCGGACGCGGAAAACCCGTTCCATTTTTGCTCAACGCGCGCTCGCGTCGGCGGGTTGACGGACCGGTGCGAGAGGGTCAGATTCGNATCACCGGACGCGGAAAACCCGTTCCATTTTTGCTCAACGCGCGCTCGCGTCGGCGGGTTGACGGACCGGTGCGAGAGGGTCAGATTCGGTCACCTGCAACGAAGGAGATCGTCATGTCCACAGACGCTACCGAGCAAGGCAGGCTCGCCTTCCGCAACAACTTTCCGATGTCGTCCTGCCAGTATCCCGTCGGCTCGTCCTTGCGGGCAGCCTGGATGAATGGCTGGACCGAGGCGCGCAACGCTGCGCCAGAGAGTTCGGTCGGCCATCCCAGCATGATGAAGGACGCGCGGACCGCCGTGAATCTCGGCCGGATCGACGCACCACACGAATCCTGAGTTCCCGACAAGAAAACGGCGCCCTTTCGAGCGCCGTTTTCATTTACCAGGAAAGCAGGGTCAGGCGGCATTCGCCTCGAGCTGCTTGGCGTTGCCGTTATCGGCCGTCGCGATCTCGATCTTGCGCGGCTTCATCGCCTCCGGAATGACCCGGACGAGATCGATGTGGAGCAGGCCATTCTTTAGGCTCGCGCCCTTCACCTCGACATATTCGGCGAGCTGGAACCGGCGCTCGAAGGCGCGGCCCGCGATGCCGCGATAAAGGGTCTCGTTTCCGGACCCTTCCTCGGTCTCCGCCTTTTCGCCCTTCACCGTCAGCACGTTCTCGCGCGCTTCGATCGACAGCTCCTCGTCGCCGAAGCCGGCGACGGCGATGGTCACGCGATAGGCGTTCTCGCCAGTGCGTTCGATATTGTAGGGCGGATAGGTCGGGCTGTTGTCCGCGACACTCTGGCTGTCGAGCAGCGAGAAAAGCCGGTCGAAACCGACGGTGGAGCGGTACAGCGGAGCAAAGTCTACGTGACGCATGGTGTTCTCCATTCAGAAGCAACGATGTTTGCGTTTGGCGCGAAGCGTGCATCCCAAATCTGGCGATGCTGCCCGGCCAGCGGCCCCATATCGGCGACCGCACAAATAAAATGGTGAGCCGGATTTTGCGGTTCAAGGGTTTGTGGAGGGCTCGGATTGCGCCGTTCGGCAGAGCCGAAGGGCTTGCATCACGAAATATAACCCTTTGATTCGTCGCAATTTTTCTCCTGAACTGAAAATGAACGTTGCCTTCCGCAACCGTTCAGGTGGCTCTGGGCATAGTGGCGCTCATGGTTCGGTCGATCAGCCCAGCCGGTTCCCTGGATGATGGGGCACCCGGCTGCCCGGTCATCGAGCCGGACAGATTTCCGCCGGACTCCGGTGGAACCGAAACGGTCGCAGCGTCCCGTCCCTTCCGCTGTGGCCGCTCCAGCCGGGAGCCTCGAAGGGGGCTCCCGGTTTTTTCATGCTCTCTCGCCGTTCGGTTAAATTTTGACCGGCTCCGCCTGCGACTCTACAAGCCGAATCGTCCATGCTGTTCGGGATGCGCCCGTGGCGGCGCGAAACGTTATTTGTAGGCCGAGTGGCGATGAACGAAGCCTTCGATCCAAGCGAACTGGTCAGCAGCGCTGGCAATCCCGCCCCGCCGGGGATCAGCGCGTCGAGTTTTCGCACTCCGGACGGCAAACGCCTGCGCTATGCCATTGCGCCCAGTCAGCTGCCACGCACCCGCGGCACGATCATCCTGCTGCAGGGGCGCAACGAGGCGATCGAGAAATATTTCGAGACCATCGGCGACCTGACCGGTCGCGGCTACATGGTCGTGACCTTCGACTGGCGCGGCCAGGGCGGCTCTCAACGCCTGATTCGCAACACCCGGCTCGGCTACGTCCGCAAATTCCGCAATTACGTCAACGACCTGGAAAGCTTCGTCCAGGACGTGGTGCTTCCCGATTGCCGCGGCCCCTACGCGATCCTCGCCCATTCCATGGGCGGACTGATCGCGCTGCAGGCCTCGCCGCGGCTGATGAACGTCATCGAACGGATGGTCCTCAGCGCGCCGCTGATATCCTTCCCGCCCGGCCGGATCGGCCTGCGTGGACTGAACCGCGTGGCGCGGCTGGCACAACTGGTCGGGCTGGGCCGCGTGCCCACGCATCCCTTCCAGAATCGCAACCACTCACCGAGCCCGACGACCAGCGTGCTGACCAGCGACCCGCGCCGCCTCGAACGCAATCAGGCCCTCGCCCAGGCCGCCCCCCAGCTGTTTCTGGGCAGTCCTACGATCGCCTGGCTCGCCGCGGTCTCCGGGGCAATGGTGCGACTAACCGATTCCGACTGGATCGCCCGGCTCGCCATCCCGACCCTGATCATCGGCGCCGGCGACGACCGGGTGGTGGCAACCCCCGCGGCCGAGCGGCTGGCCTGGCGCATGCGTTCCGGCTCCAGCCTGACGATTCCCTTCGCCCGTCATGAATTGCTGCAGGAGGCCGACCGGTTCCGCGAGCCCTTCCTCGAAGCGTTCGATGCTTTCGTGGGCGGCGCTCTGCCGCTGGATTGATCGGGACCGGCGAACGCCGTCAGCCGTTGAGAATCGCCAGCGCCGCCGCATGCAATTCAGGTGTCGCGGCGGCGACGATATCGCCGCCCGCTTCCGGCCGGCCACCATCGAAGGTTGTCACCACGCCGCCCGCCTGCTCGATGATCGGCACAAGCGCCACGATGTCGTAGGGCTTCAGATCCGACTCGACCACGAGATCGGCGTGACCGGCCGCGAGCATACAATAGGCGTAGCAGTCGACGCCAAAGCGGGTCAGCTGCGCCCCGGCTTCCAGTTTCTCGAAGCGGCGGAGTCCCTCACCCGAAAACATCCGCGGCGAGGTGGTGAACAGAGTCGCCTCGTCAAGCCTGCGCGTCGGCCGCACGCCGAGCCGGCTTCGCTGGCCCCGATGCTCGCACCAGGCGGCTTCACCGTCGGCGAAATAGCGCTCTCCGGTAAACGGTTGCGACATTAGCCCCATCCGCGCCCGGCCCGCCTGACAATAGCCGATCAGCGTGCCCCAGACCGGAACGCCGGATATGAAGGCTCTGGTGCCGTCGATGGGGTCGATCACCCATAGATGCTCGCTGTTTCCTTGGGCGCCGAACTCCTCACCGAGCACCGCATGGTCCGGGTAGCGCGCGCCAATGGCCGCAACGATCGCCCGCTCGGCGGCCCGATCGGCCTCCGTCACCGGATCGAAAGCCGCGGCCAGCTTGTTGTCGACGCTGCCACCGGCGCGAAACCGGGGCAGCGTCTCGGCGTCGGCGACATCGGCGAGATGGAAGAGCGACGCGATCTCGGGCAGTTCCATGGCACGGACTCGCTGCTGGACGGTGAACGGCTGGAAGGATCCCAACTCGCTAGGACTCACACGCCTCGATATGCGGCAATTTTACGCATCGCCTCGAAATGTGTCAAAATGGGATTGACAGATTTCGCACTGCAACATAAATCCTGCCGTGCGGCTTTGATTTGCCGCCGCCCTGATGGGCGTTTCCTCCCTAGACTCTTGACCGCACTGTTTCAACGCAGTGCGGTTTTTTTGTCCGCGCATCGCCACGCGATCGGAGATCGCGAGCGCGCTATTCGGCGGCCGCGGGCCAAGCGTAGTCCGACGCGACCTCTGCGGCGAACCCGGCCACAAACGTTGTGAGTCGCTGACGCAGGGCATCGAACCCCGCATGGGGACGGAATTGGCGTTCGTCGGCGTAAAGGCCGCGATTGATCTCGATCTGCAAGGCATGAAAGCCCACCGGCGGGCGGCCGTAGCGTTCGGTGATGAAGCCGCCGGCATAGGGCTTGTTGCGCGCAACGTCGTATCCGAGCGCGACGATGCGGCTGGTCGCGATGGAGACCAGCCGGCCGGCCGCACTGGTCCCGAATCGGTCGCCGATCACGATATCGGGCCGGCGCCCCCCCGGCAGCGCGCGCACGCTCGACGGCATCGAGTGACAGTCGATCAGGATCGCCAGGCCGAAGCGCTCCCGCGTCCGCTGCAGGGCCTCTTCGATTGCTTGGTGAAACGGCTTGTAGAGCTCCTCGATCCGCCGCAACCCCTCTGCCAGCGGCAGGACGTCACGGTAAATCTCCTCGTTCTCGGCGACGATACGCGGAATCGTGCCGAGGCCCCCCGCCACGCGAATCGAGCCGGCATTGACGAAGGCGGGCAGCGTCTCGGCGAACATCTTGGGATCGAGTTCGTAGGGTTCGCGGTTGACGTCGAGATAAGCCCGGGGAAAACGGGCCGCCAGAAGCGGAGCCCCGAGCTCGGGCACGAAGTCGAACAGCCGATCAACGTAAAGATCCTCCGACCGCCGAATCGATTCGCCCGACAGGCGCGTCGCCGCCATGAAATCCGACGGATAGTCCCGCCCGCTATGGGGCGAGCAGAAGACGAAGGGGATGGTCGGCTCGTCGGGTTCGAGGATTTCGAAGGCCGGGATCGTTCCGGCTGCGGTCTCGATTGTCGGGGTTTTCGCCAAACTGAGCCTTTCCAGCCGGGTGACGCATCATATTTTTTCGTACAGGTTGGCCAGACGTTCATTCCTTTTAGAAAATCTTGGGCCATTCTGCTATGGAATTGTCCCTAGAACGAACCAGCCGCCGGGATCGTTGCCCGACCGTATCCGGATAACATGAATGCCAAAGATACTACTCGCCGAAGACGACAACGATATGCGCCGTTTCCTCGCCAAGGCGTTGGAAAAAGCCGGCTACGAGGTCGTCAGCTACGACAATGGCGGCAGCGCCTACGAACGGTTGCGCGAGGAGCCGTTTTCGCTGCTCCTGACCGACATCGTCATGCCGGAGATGGACGGGATCGAACTCGCCCGCCGGGCGACTGAACTCGACCCGGACCTCAAGGTGATGTTCATCACCGGATTCGCGGCCGTCGCCCTCAACCCGGATTCGAAAGCGCCCAAGGACGCCAAGATCCTGTCGAAGCCGTTCCACCTGCGCGAGCTCGTCGACGAAGTCAGCAAGATGCTGGAAGACGCGGCCTAGCAGAGTTGTCGGGGGGTCTCTGGGCCCGGCTCGAAAACAGTCTTTCGGCCGGCCGTGATCCTATTGACGCGGGCTCAAATCTCGTGTTCTAAGCCGCCTCGTCGGATGGGCGTGTAGCTCAGCGGGAGAGCACTTCGTTGACATCGAAGGGGTCACAGGTTCAATCCCTGTCACGCCCACCATCCGCCTTCAACTCTTTGCCTGAGCGATAGACAGGCCGGATCGTCCGGCAATGTGCGGGCTTATGCTTCGCAGGGACCGAGAGCTTGACGCTCCGCCGCCGCCAGGGCCTGTCCGGGACATCGGCACCGACCACGGCAGATGCGGCCGCCGACCGACAACACGGAATACGCCAATATGCCCGCCATGGATGACCAAGCCGACGCAGATCGCTCCACCGCGCCGGTGGACCCCGAGCGCGCCGGGCAGGCCGAAACTGGCCACCGCGCCCGGCGAACCTTCGCCATCATCTCCCATCCGGACGCCGGCAAGACCACGCTGACCGAAAAGCTGCTTCTGGCCGGCGGCGCCATCGAAATGGCCGGTGCCGTCCGCTCGAAGGGCGACGGGCGGCGGGCCAAATCCGACTGGATGGACATCGAGAAGAGCCGTGGCATCTCGGTGACCTCCTCGGTGATGACCTTCGAAAAGAACGGCATCACCTTCAACCTCCTGGACACGCCCGGCCACAGCGACTTTTCCGAGGACACCTACCGGACCCTGACCGCGGTCGACAGCGCCATCATGGTGATCGACGCCGCCAAGGGCATCGAGACCCAGACCCGCAAGCTGTTCGAGATCTGCCGGCTGCGCGACATCCCGATCATCACCTTCGTCAACAAGATCGACCGCGAAGGCCGCGATCCGTTCGAGCTGCTCGACGAGATCGAGGAGATGCTGGCGCTATCCGTCGCGCCGGTGGTCTGGCCGGTCGGCCAGGGTGGCCAGTTCAAGGGATGCTACGATCTCGCCTCGAACGACTTCCTCGCCGCCGGCGGCGCGCGTGACGTGACGCACACCGAGGGGCTCGACGATCCCGCCTTGGCAGCCCTGATTCCGGCCGACATCCACGCGCCGTTCCGTGACGCCGCCTCGCTGGCCAGCGAAGGTTATGCCGATTTCGACCCGGTCGCCTATCGCCAGGGCCATCTGACGCCGGTGATCTTCGGCAGCGCGCTGCAGAACTTCGCCGTCGACCGGCTGCTCGACCTCATCGCCGCACACGCGCCCTCGCCGCGTCCGCAACCCTCCGACAAGGGGCCTGTCGATCCGGACGGCGACTGCGTCTCCGGCTTCGTCTTCAAGGTCCAGGCCAATATGGACCCCAAGCACCGCGACCGTGTCGCCTTCGTGCGGTTCTGCTCGGGTCATTTCAAGCGCGGCATGAAGCTCGACCATGTGCGCTCCGGCAAGGCGCTGGCCGTGTCGAACCCGATCTATTTCTTCGCCCAGGAGCGCGCACGCACGGAGGAAGCCTTTGCCGGCGACGTCATCGGCATCCCCAACCACGGGACGCTGCGCGTCGGCGACACGCTGAGCGAGGGCGAGAGCTTCCGCTTCACCGGTCTGCCAGCCTTCGCGCCGGAAGTGCTGCGTCGTGTGCGCCTCGAGGATTCGATGAAGCTCAAGCAACTCCGCCGGGCGCTCGACGATCTCGCCGAGGAGGGCCTCGTCCAGGTGTTCCGGCCGTCGATCGGCTCGACCTGGATCGTCGGCGTTGTCGGCCCGCTTCAGCTCGACGTCCTCGCCTCGCGCATCGCGGCCGAATACAAGGCGGACGTCACCTTCGAGCCGGTGTCCTCCAGCGTCGCCCGCTGGATTCGCTCCGACAGCGAAAGCGCGCTTGCCGCCTTCATCAAGGAGAACATCACCCATGTCGCCCGCGACCGTGACGAGCGGCCGGTCTTCCTATGCCGCGACGACTGGGACCTGCGCTTCACCATGGAGCGCAACAAGGACATTATCTTCGACGCCACCCGCGAGATCGTCGGTCAGTAAGTCCACCAGGGTCGGCGTGAACGGCTGCTCGTAACCTGCGGAGATGCCGGGACCCGTCTACCCCGCAGGACGATCGCCGCGCACATCACAACGACAAAACCGGACGCACCTGCCTCTGCCTACGCAACGGAAAGCCTCCAACCAGTCACGACGATTCCTTTGTGATAGTATTCTTCCGCACCTAACTCTGGGGAGGATGGCATCCATGACTTTCGCGCCTGACAACATCATGAAGCTTGGAATGGGGTTCTGGGGATCCAAGGCCCTTTTGAGTGCGGTCGAACTGGGCGTGTTCAGCGTTCTGGCAAAAGCTCCGGCTGATCTGCCGACCTTGCAAAGGAAGCTCGGTCTCCATCAGCGTGCATCTCGCGATTTCCTCGATGCTCTGGTCGCGCTCGGTGTGCTCGACCGGGAGAACGGGGTTTATCGTAATGCCCCTGACGCCGACCTTTTTCTCGACAAGGCCAAGCCGTCCTATGTCGGCGGCATGCTGGAAATGGCAAACGCCCGACTGTTCGGATTCTGGGATTCCCTGACCGAAGCCTTGCGGACCGGCGAGATGCAGAACGAAGGAAAGCGCGGCGATGCCGACCTGTTCGATTCGCTCTACGCCGAACCCAAGCGGCTGGAATCCTTCCTGCAAGCCATGAGCGGGCTCAGCGCCGGAGCAGCCCAGGTTCTTGCTGAGCGGTTTCCTTGGAGCGACTACAGCAACATGATGGACGTCGGCACCGCGCAGGGCATGGTTCCTGTCACGCTGGCGCGGACGCATAGCCATCTCACGGGGGTCGGCTTCGACCTCCCGCCGGTGCGACCGATCTTCGAAGCGTTCGCGGCGCAGAACAGACTGTCGGAACGCGTAAAGTTCCACGCCGGGGATTTCTTTCAGGACGAGTTCCCGGCCACCGACGTGATCGTCATGGGACATATTCTGCACGACTGGGATTTCGCCACGAAGAAATCACTCATCGAAAAAGCCTTCAGCGCAGTTCCGAAGGGCGGCGCGCTGATCGTCTACGACACCGTCATCGACGACGATCGCCGCGAGAACGCATTCGGCCTTCTGATGAGCCTGAACATGCTGATCGAGACCCGTGGCGGCTTCGACTATACCGGCGCCGACTGTCAGGAATGGATGCGCCAGGTGGGGTTCTCGGCAACCCGCGTCGAGCCGTTGGCCGGCCCGGATTCCATGGTAATCGGCATCAAGTAAGTCCGCCACAACAAAGCCGTCTCTGCCGCAAGTGCCGGTACCGGACCATCGGAGCAGGACCGTCACGCTCAATTTCCGGTGCAAGGAGGCGTTATCTATTGCGTCAACGTCGATGCCTTTTACGACAGCGGCGGCGCCGGGATCGGCGACTGCCCGAGAAGGCCGGTGCCGGCACGCTCCGTCCATTGCTGGCGAGCGAGACTCTACAATTTCGGTGATGTTATCCGCATACCGCTCGGCGCCTACGGGTTGTAGCCCGCCCGATGATCGCGCGCTACAGCCGCCGGTAGCGCACCCGCGCCGAATGCTCGATCGCTCCGCTCACCAGCCGATCGAGTTCGAGCCCGTCGCGCAGCATTTCCAGGAACCGCAACTCCGCCTGCGTCGCGTGAACGTCGGAGGCCGCCACCTCGATGGCCAGCGCATAGGCGGTCTCGTACATTTTGGCCGGCAGCACCTGCTTCACATTGGCGATGATCGTATCGAGGCCGTCCTCGCGCTCCAGGATGTCGCTGCAATGGCGCTCCATCTCGGCGAGGCTCGCCATGTCGAAGCCTTCGAACACCGGAAGCGTGTGCAACAGGGCCTCCAGCTCGCGCATTTCATTCTCGCTGATCGCGCCGTCGGCTGCGGCCATCGAAACCATGAGATGGACGAGGGCTTCCTGCGGTTCGAGGTCGGCCATGATGCGCTGCTCCTTCAGACTTGCGATTGCTCGAAGCTAGCCGTCGACCGGCACCGCAACAAGGCGTAAGCGGGTTTTGTTGACGGCCCCCCCGCTTCTTTCTAGACCGGGCGCGACCTTCCCTGCCCGCAATGCCTTCTGTTACCAAGAGGAGCCGAGCGCAGCGGAAAAGCCAACCATGCAAGGACGCACCATGCAGACCCCGGAGACGGACACGGTCGCCGAACGACCGTTGCGCGAGGAAGCCCTGGCCTCCAACGCCTGGCCCTTCGAGGAGGCGCGCAAGCTCCTCAAGCGCTTCGAGACCAGCGGCATGCCGGCGACGGTGCTGTTCGAAACCGGCTATGGTCCGTCCGGCCTTCCGCATATCGGAACCTTCGGCGAGGTCGCCCGCACGTCGATGGTGCGCCACGCCTTTCGCGTCCTGACCGACGACGCGGTTCCGACGCGCCTCCTGTGCTTCTCCGACGACATGGACGGCCTGCGCAAGGTGCCGGACAACGTGCCGAACCGGGAGATGATGCTGACCCATCTCGGCAAGCCGCTGTCGCGGGTGCCGGACCCGTTTTCCAATGAGCACCCCTCGTTCGGGGCGGCGAACAACGCCCGTCTGATGGCATTTCTCGACCGCTTCGGCTTCGACTACGAATTTGCCTCGGCGACCGATTATTATGCCTCAGGGCGCTTCGACGCGACGCTGATGAAGATGCTCGGCGCCTATGACGAGGTGATGGAGATCATCCTGCCGACGCTCGGCCCCGACCGTCGCGCGACCTATTCGCCCTTCCTGCCGGTCCATCCGAAGACCGGCATCGTCCTCCAGGTGCCGATGGTCGATCGCAACGCCGACGCCGGCACCATCACCTATCTCGATCCCGACAGCGGCGAGCGGATCGAGACGCCGGTAACCGGCGGCGCGGTCAAGTGCCAGTGGAAGGCGGACTGGGCGCTGCGCTGGGCGGCGCTCGGCGTCGACTATGAAATGGCTGGCAAGGATCTGATCGATTCCGTCACCCTGGCGTCGAAGATCTGCCGGGCGCTCGGCGCGACACCACCGGAAGGCTTCAACTACGAGCTGTTTCTCGACGAGAAAAGCCAGAAGATCTCCAAGTCGAAGGGCAACGGCCTGACCATCGACGAGTGGCTCGCCTATGCCTCCCCGGAGAGCCTCGCCTTCTACATGTTCCAGAAGCCAAGGGCGGCCAAGCGGCTGTTCTTCGACGTCATCCCGAAAGCAGTCGACGACTATTACCAGTTCGTCGCGGCCTATCAGCGCCAGGAACCGCGTCAGCGGCTGCAGAACCCGGTTTGGCATGTCCATGACGGCCACCCTCCGGAAAAGGCCGTCGCGGTACCCTTCGCGATGCTGCTCAATCTGGTCTCGGCCTCCAACGCCTCGAACACGGCAACGCTTTGGGGCTTCATCACCCGCTACGCGCCGGGCGTCACCCCCGAGACCGATCCGGACCTGGATCGGCTCGTCGCCTATGCGCTGCGCTATTTCGAGGATTTCGTCAGACCTTCGAAGACGTTTCGCGCGCCCGACGAGGTCGAGCGCGAGGCGCTGGAGGCACTCGACGCGAAGCTTGCGGCCTTGCCGAAAAACGCTGACGGCGAGGCGATCCAGAACGCGCTGCTCGATGTCGCGCGGCCGATCGAGCGCTATCAGGACCACAAGAAGACCGGCCCGCAGGGCGGCCCCGGTGTCTCGGTCGAATGGTTCCAGGCGCTATACCAGATCCTGATCGGGCAGGAACGCGGACCGCGTTTCGGTTCGTTCGCGGCCCTGTATGGCCTCGACGAGACCCGGAAGCTGATCCGCGACGCGCTGAACGGGCGGCTGATCGCGGAGGGCTGACGCTCCACGAAGGCGCAGCGCGGCTCCCGACGGTCTCATTATCCGGCCTTAAGCCGAGTCGGCCGCCTTGGCGCGCACGACCCGCTCGAACGCCGCCAGCGTCTCCTCGCTGACGTGATGCTCGATGCCCTCGGCATCGCGCTGGGCGGTCTCATTGCTAATGCCGATCGCGCGAAGGAAGCTGACGACGAGTTCGTGCCGTCGCCTTGAGCGGACCGCCATTTTTCGGCCGGCCTCGGTCAGAAACACCGCCCGGTAGGGCTGGCTCGAAACCAGTCCGTCCCGCTGCAATCGCGCAATGGTCTTGACGACGGTGGTGTTGGCAACGCCCAGCCGCCGGGCGATATCGACCGCGCGGGCCTCCCCGGTGCTGTCGATCAGGTCGGCGATCAACTCGACGTAATCTTCCGCCACCTCCTGCTGATGGACTTCTCGCACCCGCTGGAAATTGGCCGCCTGCTGATCCGCATCGGGCAAGGCGGGAATGGCGCTCGTTTGAACCTTCGTCATTACCGTCATGCATAGCCAATCGGGTTGGCATCGCCAACCGCGAAATCGGACACCTTTGTTGGTTGACAAAACTCCCGCTTCAAAGTCATTTGTAGCCAAGGCTATATTTTATAGCATCATGCAATTATGACGAATGCCGAGATTCCTTCAACGGCCAAGGAATCGACACGGGAGCAGCTACGCAATGCCATCTTGGTTCGAATATCCCACCACACGCCGCTTTCTGCTGGGGGCAGGAGCGCTTCTCGGTGGATCGTCGGCGGTTCGCCTGGCGTTGGGCCAGGCGTCGACATCGCCTGCCGCCCCGCAGGCCGCGGCTGACAGCGAGCAACATGCTGGCCACCAGACATCGGAGGACGCACACAACACCCATGACGGCATGACCACGGTCGGCGAGGTGGATTACGAGCGCAATGGCTTCGACCCGCATGACATCCTGACCGACTGGGACACCGGGACCGCGTCGCGTTTGCCGGACGGCCATACGCTCCGAGAATTCGATATCATCGCCGAAGACAAGGAGATCGAGATCGCGCCGGGGATCTTCTTCCCCGCCTGGACCTATAATGGCCGCGTGCCCGGCCCGACCTTGCGGGTCGGCGAAGGCGATCGCGTTCGCGTCCGCTTCCGCAATTTCGGCTCGCATCCGCACACGATCCATTTCCATGGCATCCATGCGGCACGGATGGACGGCGTTCCCGGTGCGGGAAACGTGCTGCCGGGCGGCGAGTTCACCTACGAGTTCGACGCCTTTCCCTTCGGCTGTCACCTCTATCACTGCCATTCGGTCCCGCTGAAACGGCACATCCACAAGGGGCTTTACGGCGCCTTCATCATCGATCCGGACCCGGCCCGTCACCTCGAGCTAGCCGATGTCGCCCGTTCGCGCGTTCTCGGCTCCCCCGAAAACGCGCTCTGGCAGGAGTTCGTTCTGGTGATGAACGGCTTCGACACGAACTTCGACGACGAGAACGAGATCTACGCGGTCAATTCGATCGCGCACGCTTATTCCAAGCGCCCCATCGTCGTCGACCGGGCGCGGCCGATCCGGCTCTATCTGATCAACATCACCGAGTTCGACCCGATCAACTCGCTGCACCTGCACGCGAATTTCTTCGACTATTTCGATCACGGAACGACGCTAACACCGACGCTGAAGACCGTCGACACGATCATGCAATGCCAGGGCCAGCGCGGCATCGCCGAGATCAGTTTCAAGGACCACGAGCCGGGTCTCTACATGTTTCACGCCCACCAGTCGGAATTCGCCGAGCTTGGCTGGATGAGCCTCTTCGATGTGCAAGACGGCACAACGAAGCCGGCACGGGAAGGTTGATCGCGATGACCCGAACCATTCTTCGTATTGCCCTGCCCCTCGTGTTGATCCTCGCGGTCGCGGCGGCTTTTCTGGCCAGCGATCCCTTTCGCTATTTGAACGGAGGGACACCGCCCACCGAAGAGCTGACGGTCGAGCGGACCGTCCTCGACAGCGATGGCATCGCGCTACACGTCCGCGCTGGCGGGTCCGAACCGATGACCATCGCCCAATTACAGGTCGACGGCGCCTATTGGACCTTCACCCAGGAGCCCGCCGGGGCATTGGAGCGTATGAGCGACGCGTGGCTCCGCATTCCCTACGCCTGGGTGCAAGGTGAAACTCACCATGTGACCCTGCTGACGTCGACCGGCGTCACCTTCGATCACACCATCGATGTCGCGATCGCCACCCCCGTCGCCACGGCGGGCATGCTGGGTGCCTTCGGCCTCATCGGATTGTTCGTCGGAGTGGTTCCCGTCGCGCTGGGCATGCTGTTCTACCCCGCGCTTCGCTCCGGCGGCAGGCGGACGTTTCAGTTCGCCTTGGCGCTGACGATCGGACTGCTGGCGTTTCTGCTGATCGATACACTGGAGGAAGCGCTGGAACTGGCGGGCGAAGCCGCGCCGGGCTTCCACGCGGGCGTTCTGGTCTGGCTGGTCGCCGCGCTGACATTCGCGGTGCTGATGATCGTCGGCAGGCGGAAGGGCGGCACACTGGAGGGCGTTCGCCTCGCCACCGCGATCGCGCTGGGGATCGGTTTGCACAATTTCGGCGAGGGATTGGCGATCGGCTCCGCCTTCGCGACGGGCGCGGCGGCGCTCGGTTCGTTCCTGGTGCTCGGCTTCACCCTGCATAATCTGACCGAGGGCATCGGCATCGTTGCGCCAATGACGAAAAAACGGCCGAGCCTGTGGGTCTTCGTCGCCCTGGCGGCGTTGGCTGGCTTACCTGCCGTCGCCGGAATATGGATCGGCAGCTACGCCTTCTCCCCGCATTGGGCGGCCCTGGCCTTCGCCGTGGGAGCTGGCGCGATCCTTCAAGTCATCGTCGAGGTCGGCGCCCTTTTGATCCGGCAGGCGCGCGCCGAGGGGCAGCCTTGGCTGTCGGCCACCGCGCTGTCCGGCATCGGCGTCGGCGCGGTGGCGATGTACGCAACTGCGCTACTCGTCCAGGTTTGACGGTGCCGCTCTCACCCTTGGTGATCGGGCAGAGGCCGCTAGATGGTTCGGCACGGATGGCAGGCCGAGGCGACATCGAGGGCCATAGCAAAGGTGAACGAAATGAAGAACGCGATGACGATGCGCTGCGACAAGTGCGGAGCCGAGAATCGGATCAATCTCGACGAGAGCACGCCCGATCATGAAAAGATCGCGTGCAGCGCGTGCGGCCATGCTCTCGCGACGGTGGGGCAGCTCCATGCGAAGATCGCCCAGGAGGCGCTTGGGCTCGGTGCGGATGATCTGTCCGACGACCACGTCCCGCTCGGCGGTCCGCCCTTCGGCGAGACGACCTAGCAGCACCTGCGAGAGTCCGGAGGCTGGAGCGGGCGATGGGGATCGAACCCACGACATCAAGCTTGGGAAGCTTGCGTTCTACCGCTGAACTACGCCCGCGCTCCGGCCGGGACCATGACCGGGAGCCGTTGCCGCGTCAAGATGCTTGTGCGCCGTGACCGGCTTCGCCCCGACAAGGGTCTGAACCGTGCCGCGAAGAGCGTGCCCCCGGATCGGGCACGGCGCGAGGCACCGCGGCTCAGCCGCCGCCGCGAAGCGCCACGGCTTCCCGCGCGAGACGGGTGATTTCCGCCCAGTCGCCGGCCGCAACCGCGGCCTTCGGCGCCACCCACGAGCCCCCGACGCAGATGACGTTCGGCAGCGCGAGATAGTCGCGTACGTTGCTCATGGAGACGCCGCCGGTCGGGCAGAAACGCAAGGCGGGAAAGACCGGAGCGATCGAGCGGAGGAAGGCGGCGCCGCCGATCTGTTCGGCCGGGAAGAATTTCAGCACCTCGTAGCCCTCTTCCAGCATCGCCATCAATTCGCTGGCCGTTGCCGATCCCGGCAACAACGGAACGTCCGAAGATCTCGCGGCGTCGAGAAGTTCCACCGTCGCGCCGGGCGATACGATAAACTTCGCGCCGGCCTTCGCCGCGCGGTCGAATTGCTTCGGCTCGAGAATGGTGCCAGCGCCGCAGGCCGTCTCCGGCACTTCGCTGCTGATCGCCCGAATCGCGTCGAGGGCGGCCGGCGTACGCAGCGTGACCTCGATAGCCTTCAGGCCGCCGGCGGCCAAGGCGCGCGCCAGTTCGACGCCTTCCGCGGCGCTGTCCACCGCAACGACGGGGATGACCGGCTGGGCGGCCAGGATATGGAGCAGGTGCTTGGTTTTCTGAGCCATGTGTCCGACCGTTGTAAATGAGGAGCTTTGGGCTCTAGCGCATTTTTCGGCGGCGGCAAAATGACCGGGTCGCGCGATCCGACCGATACAGCCGAATGCGGAAATATTTCACGCGGGAATGAGCGCTCGAAATTCGGCCAAAGCCGGGGGATTCGCGATGGCGCGTGCTACTTACCAGCCGCCGTTGAAGGTACGGTAGAAGATGTGCTTGCCGATCTTATCGACCTTTTCCATGGCGCGCGCCCAGCGCGGCCGAACGTAATTGGCGTGATAATGGGTCGCCGAGCCGACCGCGTTGATCCAGAGTTCGCCCTTGGTCACCTGTTCGGCGACGCGCGACACGCGCGCCCAAGCGCCGCTGTCGGCGATGCGATCACGCGCGCCATCGCAGGCGAAGGAGAACTGGCAGCGATTGCGCCAGCTCTTGTTCTGGTAGACGACGCCGCAGATCGTGTTCGGGAATGCCGGGTTGCGAACGCGGTTCAGGATAACCTGCCCCACTGCCGCCTGCCCCAGCGTCGACTCGCCTCGCGCCTCGAAATACAGGCCATTGGCAAGACACTTCTGCTCCTTCTCGGAATAGGCGGTCGCCGGCAGGGGCGTCGCGGCCCAGGCATGATCATTCTCGCCGATCGGCGGAATGAACGCCTGCGGCGTATCCTTCAGGATTTTCTCGAACAGCGAGGAAGCGCGGCCCGACTGCGGTCCCGAAGGTGCATAGCCGAGCGCGGCGGTCGCGGCGTCCGAAGGCTTCAGGGAAGCCAGCATTAACATGTCGTTGGTCGCCCTCTCCTTGCCCGGCTTGATCGTCGGCGGACCCTTGAGCTGGAAATTCATGGCGACGGTCATCGCGTCCTTGGTGGACTGCGTCACCTTGGAGAAGGCGCTCCGAATGCGCTCTTGGCCGCCGGTGACCCGCGATCCGAGCAGCGACTGCCGCTCCAGGATCGAGCCGGCGGAGAAGCCGCGCGGCGGCAGTTGGGCGGCAGGCATGAGAGAAATGACCCGGCGCCCCTTCTCTGCTCGCGCCACCCGGTTCTCGTCGGGCGTGTCGAGCGCCTGCTGAACCGTGTCGATGGTGAAGAGGTCGCCATTGCCGGCCTTTACGCCGCTACCGGCCGGCAGGCGGCTGTTCTTGCCGGAATCGGCGAATGCGATCTTGGCGGTTTCCACCGAGCCCGCCGGCGATGGAACAAAATACGACTGCCAGCGGTTTGCTTCTCTGGAACCGCCGAGCAGGCTTGTCATATCCTGATAGGCGAGTTGACCGGTAAACGCGGTGAGAGTCGCGAAGCTGCCGGCCGCGACGACGATAGCGCGTGCGGCGCGTTTCGACGAACGGCGTTGCATGCGTCCCCCTGCTACCAAATCAACAGCCGTCATTACGTCCCCAAAACCGTCTTCATTCGATGGACTTCCACCGAATTTCCCCCATTAACCTTGTTTCTTGGTTAACAGATGATGGTCATTTCATGACCGCCGCTTCGCTTTTGCGGCGTAAGGATTGTCCGGTTTGCGCAATCCGAGACGGATCGGCACGCCGAGAAGCCCGAAACTGTCCCGTAACCCATTGATAAGATAGCGCGTATACGACGCCCCGAGCGCCTCCGGCCGAGTTGTGGACAACATGAAGGTCGGCGGGCGCGATTTGACCTGGGTCATGTATTTGATCGTCACCCGCCGGCCCGCCACCGCCGGAGGGGGATGATGTCCGACCATCCGATCGAGCCACTGATTCAATTTCGCGGTGGAGACGCGGCGGTTCCAGATTTCATGTGCCTCGGCGATCCCGTGCATCAGCCGGTCGATTCCTTCGCCGGTTTCGCCCGACACCGTCACGGCCTGTATGCCGCGCGCCTGGGGCAAGAGACGACCGGTCTTCTCGCGCAAATCGGCGAGCACGGCCTGCCGATCCTCCACGAGGTCCCATTTGTTGAAGGCGATGACCGGCGCCCGGCCTTCGCGCACGACGAGGTCGACGATCGAAAGGTCCTGACGCTCGAAGGGAATGGTGACGTCGAGCACCACGACCACGACTTCGGCAAATTTGATCGCGCGGAGCGCATCGGCGACGGAGAGCTTTTCGAGTTTTTCCTGGATTCGCGCCTTGCGCCGAAGGCCAGCCGTATCGAACAGCTTGATCTTGCGCCCGCGCCATTCCCACTCGACCGAGATGGAATCGCGCGTGATGCCGGCCTCGGGGCCGGTCAGCATGCGATCCTCGCCGATGAAGCGGTTGATCAGCGTCGACTTGCCGGCATTCGGCCGTCCGACGATGGCGATTCGCAGCGGCTTGGTCGCATCGTAGGCCGGCTCTTCCGTTTCATCCGTAAAGGCCGCCTCGCTCTGCGCGTCTCCACTATCGTCGCTGTCCTCGTCCTCGTCCGCATAGTCAAGGACCGCGTCGCCCAGGGCCTCGACGATGGCGTCGCGAAGCTCCGCCATTCCGACGCCGTGCTCGGCCGAAATGCCGATCGGCTCGCCGAGCCCGAGCGAATAGGCGTCGATAAGGCCCGACTCGGCGCCCTTCGCCTCGGCCTTGTTGGCGACCAGCACGACCTTTGCGGCGGTCCGCCGCATCAGATCGGCGAAGGCGAGATCTTGGGGATTGAGACCGGTTTTGGCGTCGATCATGAACAGCGACAGGTCCGCCGACGCGATCGCCGCTTCCGTCTGGGCGCGCATGCGCCCCTCCAGTGTCTCCGCCCCGGCTTCCTCCAGACCCGCCGTGTCGACGATCTCGAACTCGAGATCCATCAGCGACGCGTCACCCGAGCGCCTGTCGCGGGTGACGCCCGGCCGGGCGTCGACGAGCGCCAGCCGCTTGCCGACGAGGCGGTTGAACAGAGTTGACTTGCCGACATTCGGCCGGCCGATGATGGCGATGGTGACCATGATGGTCTCCGCACTCCTCCGGAGCGATGGGGCGCCCGGCGGTTCGCCGGATGCCAATTGGGATCAGTTCGCGCCGGCTGCTGGCGCCGGCTCGCTCACCGCCTGCGAGGGCGTCGAGGACGGCGCGGCCTGCGAATTCGTCTCGTCCACCGGCGCGGCGGCGCTCGCCGGTTCGGGCGCATCGTCGGACGTCGTGTCGGCGGACGCCGGCTGGCTTGTGCCGCCGCCTATCACATCGGAATCGGTGGCCGGTTGTGTTGCCGGCGCTGCGTCAGCAGCCTCTCCGCCCGGAGCCGCAGTGTCCGCGGGCTCGACCGGTGCTGCGGCGGCCGCCATCGGGTCGCTGGCGGCGATCACTTCGAGCATCATGCGCGCTCGCCCGGAAATGCCGCTCGGCGCCCCCGCATCGTCGAGGAGTTGCTGGAAGAGCTGGCGTGCGGTTTCCCGATCCCCCGCCTTCCATGCCGCTAAGGCGATCGCCTCGCGCGCCGGAAAGCGCAGCGCTTCACTGTCGCCGGTCAGGCGTTCGACGCGGCCGCGGACGTCGTCGAGCGTGCCGCTGTCGACAAGAATGTAGGCCGCCCGGACGGCGGCCATATCGCGGATCGGCTGCGGCACGCCGGAATCGTTCGCAACGCCGTCGAAGGCGGCGACGGCTTCATCGGGTTTGTCCTGTTCATGCAGGACGCCGCCGATGCTCATCCGGGCAAGGTCGGGATAGGCTCCGTAGCCGTCCGCCGCGATCGCTTCGAGGGCCACCACGGCTTCGTCCCGTTTGCCATCCCGGGCCAGATCCAGCGCGGCGAGATATGAGTCTCCGGAGGCATTGGCCTGCGCGGTCCGGTAACGATCCCAGCCGACGACACCGGCCGTAATGGCGACAGCGAGGACGACGGCGGCGAAGATCCACGTACCGAACTTCGTCCAGACGGCCTTGACCTTGTCCTGGCGAAGCTCGTCGCTGACCTCCCGGAAGAAACTGTCGTCGCTCATTCACCCACTCTTCGAAAAATCATCGCGGCACACCATCCGTCGCAGCTGACGCACACAACGGACATGGCGTCTTCTAACGATTTTTCGCGTCTGTGAAAGGGCAAGCTCTTGCCGATCCTATCCAAGCAGCGGCACGCCGATGAGCCAGTCATGCAGTCCGAACAAAAAGGCGGCGGACAGGACGAGGCCAATGACCACCGCGATCATGTCGCCGCGAAGGCTTTTGACGGCGGCCGCTTGCACGACGTCCGTCGCGGTCCGCCGAAGCGCGCTGGCGTAGTCGACGAGCGCCCAAGCCAGGAAGCCGCCGAACAGCACGAGGTCGGCGTCGGTGCCGTTGACGAGAAGATGGGCCAAGGCCCAGACCGCGACGCCGAGCACCATCGGATGACGAACCACGGCCTTGATGTGACCGGCCGGGGAGTAAGCACTGGCAACAAGGATGAACGCCACCGGCACCAGAAGGAATGCCAGATGGCGAAGGCCGGACGGCGGTGACCAGAAGCACGCTGGCGTCCGCCCTCGCCTGCCCATAGCCGAAGATGATCAGCAGCAGCCCGATCAAGGACAGGGCCGAATAGGTAAGCTTGAACTGGCTCTCGCCCAGGCGAGCGATCAGCCGGCCCCGCCCATCGTCAGCGAAGATTTGCAGCGAGTGAACCCCGAGGAAAACGATCAGTCCCAGCAGCAGTGGCATCATAGCTTCGTCCCTTCGGTTCGCACGCGCATGACATCTGCCGATGTCGCGGATGCCGACGAAGCGAAGACTAGCTGAAAGATGCGGTGAACGCGCCTCCCTTCATGCCGGCACAGGTCTGCCGCAGGGCAATAGATGGAGACAACCTGGGGTTACAACCCGGATCGACATCCCAGCGACACCGCCTTAAACCCTACGGATCAGGCCGCGAACGCGCCGCCGGTACGGGATGAACACCATGTTGGAAGCGACCACCGATGCGATCGGGGCTCTCGCGATCTACGCGGGCCTCAACACGCTGATTCTCGTCTGGCTGGCGTTCCAGACCGGGCGCGTGCGCCAGAGCGAGAAGGTGTTAATGGGCGACGGCGGCAATCCGCGCATGATCCGGATCATGCGCGGCCACGCGAACGCCATGGAATTCATCCCGGTAACGCTGATCACGCTGCTTGCCGTGGCCCTTCTCGGCGGGCCGGCCTGGGCGATCCACGGGTTCGGCCTGCTTCTGACCGCCGGCCGTTTCCTGCACGCGTTGCATTTTACCGCCGCGGATGCGCCCGGCTGGCAGCGCTCCGCGGGTACGGCGCTGTCGCTGCTGGCGATGGTTGGCGCCGCGTTTTGGGCCATTGTCGCCGGGCTTTCCACGATCATCTGACGAATGTCGCTACGGCAGCCCGGCGTATCGATAAAGCCCGAGAAGTTAGAGCGCTTCCTTGACCTTCTCGGCGACCTCGGGAGAGACCCACTTGGTCCAGACCTCCTCCTCGGTGTCGAGGAAGTAGAACGCGGTGTCCTCTCCCGTCGCCTGGTTCTCGTCCTTCCAGGCCAGCAGCTTGTTGACGGTTTCATTGCCCCAGGCGCGCTGCTCGAGATAGGCGGCGGCTTCCGGCGAATCCTCGGCAAGCTTCGGCGTCATCAGCGTGTAGACCTCGGCTTCCGTCCAGGCGTTCAGCTTGGGGTCCTCGCAATCCGCCTGGGTCGTGCAGTTCAACCACTCGGCGTCGTCGTAAGGAACGTCCCACTCAAGCTTCTTCATCGGATACCGCGCGATGATCGCGGTGGGGGACCAATAATAGCCCAGCCAGCCCTGCCTGGCCTCGAAGGCGTTGGCGATGGAGCCGTCGAGACCGGCGGCCGATCCGGTCGGCACGAGTTCAAACCCCTTTTCCTCGGCATCATAGGCCTTGAAGAAGTTGTGGAGAACGATCTGGCAGCCCCAGCCCGCCGGACAATCATAGAACGCGCCCTTGTCCGACGATTGCGGCGACGGGAACAGCTCGGGACGCTTCAACGCATCCGAGACCGTGACGATGTCCGGATTCGCGTCGGCGAGATATTGCGGAATCCAGAATCCCTCTTCCGACCCATCCTTGAGCACCTTGGCGCCATAGGCAATCCGGCCTTCCTTCAGCGCCGTCTCGATCTGCTCCTTGAACTGCTTGACGTAGATCTCCGGGGCGACGTCCGGCTCGCCCTTTTCGGTCATCGACGTGAAGGTCGGCATCGTGTCGCCGGGCACGAGTTGCGCGTCGCAGCCGAAACCGTTCTCGAGGATGAACTGGTCGATCGCGGCCATCACCTCGGCCGAGGCCCAGTTCATCGAGGCGATCTGGATGGTGCCGCAACCTTCTTGAGCCTGACCGGCGGAGGGTATCGCGACGAGTCCGGCAAGGGCGGCGGTGACGGCGAGAACGGATTTCATGGCAATGGCTCCAAGGCACGGCGTCGGGGGGCAGGAATTGGTGTTGGGGCTATGACATAGGCGCCGCTCCCGCCGGGAAAAGGACCGCCGATTCTCACGGATTCGTGGCTGGCTTTCGTCTTTTGCGGACGGTGCGCTAATCTGCGCCCGGACAACGAGGATGCACCTCAATCCCGGCGGTGATTCCGCTAGGGTCGAATGCCTGCATCACGGCGGATCATGAAGGAAGCGGCATGCAACGAACCCTTTCACTGGCAATCCTTTCGGGTGTGGCGATCATCACGGCCGGCTGCACCGCGAGCAACCGCGCCGAGCCCGTACCGCCGCCGCAAAGCTTGCCCATGCCGGTCGGTGGGCCGAGCATGCCTGCGCCTGAGCTGGAAGCCTGCAACGCCAACGCAGCCCGCGGCGTCCTCGGCCGAATCGCCAATGTCGAAGCCACCGAGGCCGCAAAGGCGGCCTCCGGCGTCGAGGACGTGCGCGTGCTTTATCCCAACCAGCCGATTACCCAGGAATTTGTCGAGACCCGGCTGAACCTCGAAACCGACGCGGAGAACCGGATCGTCAAGGTTCGCTGCGGATAAGGCCGACGGAGCGTCGCGAACCACATTCCTCGGTTGACGCTTCCCTGATCCTCCGCTTAGTCTGATTGTCGGACAATGAGAAACGTCGACGGCCGGAAGAGCCGCGGCACTCATGGGAGGAGGCCCGGCCTTTGCCGGGACGTGTGTTGCCAATGGCGGATCGAACGCCGGGGGCGGTATCGAGTGTTGCCGCGCCCCAGCAGACCCAGGACACCGCGACGCATTTTGCGGCGATCGAGTCCGCGCCGGCCTATCGGCTGGTGTTCGAGACGATCGAGCGGGAGATTCTCGACGGCCGTCTCGCGCTCGGCGATCGGCTGCCGACCGAGACCGAACTGGCGGCGCGCCTCGGCGTCCATCGCTCTACCACGCGGGAAGGCTTGCGGCTGCTCGAAGAGAGCGGCCTGGTGCAGCGCCGCACCGGCCGGCGCCTTTATGCCTCGGCACCACGCGCCGAGGATCTAAGCACCCGCGCCAGCCGCGCTCTGGCGCTGCAGCGCGTCAGTTTCGACGAACTCTGGCAGTTGCTGCTGGCGCTGGAGCCGGCGGCGGCGGCGCAGGCGGCGCTCGCGATCCAACCCGAGCAGATCGAAGCGCTGGAGGACAACCTCGCCCGCACCCGCGTGGCCGTGGCCGAGGGAAGCATCCTGACCACGCTGGATCTCGAATTCCATGCGCTGATCGCCGAAGCAACCGGCAATGCCACCTGGCAATTGGCGCGTGAACCCGCGGCGATGCTGCTGTTTCCGGCAAATGAACGGATGCTGCCACGCCTGAGCCAGGCCGGCGCGCGGCTGATCGAGGCGCACGAACACATCATTGCAGCCTTTAAGAAACGCGACGCGACCCTGGCGGCGGATTGGATGCGCCGGCACATCAACGACTTCCGGCGTGGCTACGTCCTTGCGGGCTGCGATCCGGACGAGCCGGTGCATCTGTCCGCGACGCAAAAGGGAGGCGCCCGCCGTTAACGACAGAGCTGGCCGACCGGTATGGGAGACCGGCGGCCCTGAACACCCACCGCAAACCGATAAACAAGGTCCGCCGCGGTCTGCGCGAAACGGACCTCCAAAGAGGAGGAAACGTCAATGAAACAGAAATCTTCACACGCCGGCATCGCCGCCGCGCTGATGGCCACCACGGCCGCCTTCGCCTTGACCGGCGCAGCCGCGGCGCAGGAAACGTTCAAGATCGGCGTGGTCACCTTCCTGTCCGGCCAGGCCGCCCAGAGCTTCGGCGTCCCCGCTTGGGACGGCGGCAAGATGCTGATCGAGAAACTGAACGCCGGCGAGGCCCCCGCCCCTTACGACACCAAGGGCTTCGGCGGCTTGACGATCGAGCCGGTGGTGATCGACGAAGCCGGCGGCGCCACTGTGCAGGTGCAGGAATACCGCAACCTGGTGCAACGCGAGAACGTCGACGTCGTGGTTGGCTATGTCGGCTCCGGCGACTGTCTGGCCGTCGCGCCGGTGGCCGAGGAACTCAAGCAGTTCACGATCCTCTATGATTGCGGCACACCCCGGGTCTTCGAGGAAAATGACTACGAATACGTCTTCCGCACCGCGGCTCACGCAACCCAGGACAACGTCGGGCTGGCCCGCTACCTGAAAGCACTGGATATCAAGGTCGAGACGTTCTCCGGCATCAACCAGGACTACGCCTGGGGTCAGGACAGCTGGGGCGACTTCAAGGCCGCCATGGGACAGATCTATCCCGACGCGACCGTGACCGCCGAGCTTTTCCCCGCCTTCGGCGCCGGCCAGTACGGCACCGAGATTTCGGCCCTGCTGCAGGGCAAGGCCGACGTTGTGCACTCCTCGCTCTGGGGCGGCGACTTGCAGGCGCTGATCCTGCAGTCACTGCCGCGCGGCCTGTTCCAGCGCAGCCAGGTAGCATTTTCCGCCGGCGATCACTCGCTGCCGCCTCTCGGTAAAAACATGCCCGAGGGGGCGATCGTCGGCGCCCGTGGTGCCTACGGTTTCATGGCGCCTGAATCCGAGCTGAATACGTGGTGGAAGGACAACTACGAGTCCACCTACGACGTCATGCCGGTGCAGGCGCCCTATCGCATGGCGCAGGCGATCCTCGGCCTGAAGACCGCCGTCGAAAAGGCCATGGCCGAAAACGGCGGCAAGAAGCCCAGCAGCGACGAACTCGCCGCGGCCATGAAGGGGCTGAGCTGGGAAAGCCCCGGCGGCCTGATCGAGATGGTCAACGGCAACGGCCACCAGGCGATCCAGCCGATTGGCTTCGGCCGTTCGAAGAAGGATGAGAACGGCGAGATCATCCTCGACGACATCATTCGGTTCGACGCGCGCTGCGTGAACCCGCCGGCCGACATGAAGGGTCTCGAATGGATCAACGCCGGCTTCCCCGGCGCCACATGCAAATGATGATCTGACACGGCAAAACGACCGGGCCGCCGAGCGGCCCGGTTTACCGCAATCCTGCGACGGGTGGACCACGCCGCGATGGACATCGTTCTCACCATCATTCTCGACGGACTGATCTACGCTTCCTGGCTGTTCATCGTCGCGCTCGGGCTGACGCTCGTTTTCGGCGTGTTGCGCATCCTCAACTTCGCCCATGGCGGCCTTTACGCCCTCGGCGCCTATGCCGCGGCGGTCGCCGTGCCCTTGTTCGCCGGCTGGGGCCTGCCCGAATGGTTCAGCCTGGTTGCGATGTTCATCGCCGCGCTGGCCGTCGCCATCGTCGTCGCCCCACTCATCGAGCGCGGGCTGCTACGGTTTTTCTACGGCCGCGACGAGGTTCTCGTCCTGCTGGTCACCTACGCGGTGTTCCTGATGCTGGAGGACATCACCAAGATGGTCTTCGGGGTCGACCCCTATTACGTCTTCGAGCCGCGCAATCTGTTCGGCAATGTCGAGGTCGGCAGCCTGTTCTATGTCGGCTACGACATCGCGCTGATCGGGCTGGCAATCGTCTGCGGCGTCGGCGTCTGGCTTGGCCTCACCCGCACCCGGATCGGCAAGATCACCGTCGCGGTGATCAACGAGCCGGAGGTGAGCGCGGCGATGGGTGTCAACGTCACCCGCATCTATCTTCTCGCTTTCGGCCTCGGCGTTTTTCTCGCCGCCCTCGGCGGGGCCTTCACCAGCCCGCTCATTTCGGTGCAGCCGGGCATCAGTGTCAGCGTGATCATCGTCAGCTTCGCGGTCGTCATCATCGGCGGCCTCGGCTCGATTCCCGGTGCCGCGATCGGGGCGCTGATCGTCGGACTGGCGCGATCCTTCGCGGTCTATGAAATACCGGAGGCGGAGATTTTCATCATCTATCTGGTCATGGTCGTCGTGCTGATCTTCCGGCCCGAAGGCCTGTTCACCCCGGTTCAGGCGCGCAAGATATGAGCGCGCCTCTACGAACCCTCGCCATCGCCGTCCTCGGCGCCATCGTCTTCATCGCGCTGGGCTGGATGCTGCCGCTCTGGCTGCTCTTCACCATGACCAAGGCGATCGCCTTCGGACTGATCGCGCTCGGCATCGTCGCCCTGATGCGCGGCGGTCTCGTCTCCTTCGGCCAAGGGCTCTATTACTGCGTCGGCGCCTATGTGTCGGGCATGCTGGCCAGCCGGCTCGGGATCACCGACGTCTTCGTCCTGCTGATCGTCGGCGGGCTTTCCGGCGGCCTCGTCGCCGCCCTCGTCTCGCCGCTGATCGCGCGCTATCGCGGCATCTTCTTCGCCATGCTGACCATGGCCCTGTCGATGGTGCTGTACGGCGTTCTCGCCAAGGTCACGGCGATCGGCGGTTCGGACGGCTTCAACGTGCCGCAGCCCACTTTTCTCGGCTATCTGCCGGGCACCGGGTCCGCCGATTTCGCGCTCTACGCCGTGGCAGTGGGCGTCGCCGCCATCTCCGCCGCGGTCTGCCGAATCTATTTCGACAGCGGCCCGGGGCTCATCTCGCTGGCCGCGCGGGAGAATGAACTGAGAGTCGAATATCTCGGCGCCTCGGTCTTCGCCCTCACCGCCCGCAATTTCATCCTCGCGGGCGTTCTCGCCGGCCTCGGCGGCGTGCTCAACGGCGTCGCGCTGGGGCATATCGACCCGTTCTTCGCCTACTGGACGACGTCGGGAGAAGTCGTATTCATTGCCGTCCTCGGTGGCTATGCCAGCGTCGTCGCGGTGTTCGGCGCGGCGCTGGTCACCGAACTCGTGCGGTCCTTCGCCAACCAATATTTCCCCGACAGCTGGCAGCTGGCGCTCGGCCTGTTCCTGCTGCTGGTCATCCTGTTCCTGCCGCGCGGCTTCGGATCGCTGTGGGCCGGCGCTACGGGCGGGCGGGCCGCATCGAAATGGCGGGCGCGGAACACCACGCCGGACGAGGAGCCAGCCGAATGAGCGAAGCCGTTCTCGAGGCGCGCGGCCTCATGAAATCCTTCGGCGCGCTAGTCGCGGCAAACGACATCAATATCTCCGTCACCCCGACGGCGCGGCTTTCGCTCATCGGCGCGAACGGAGCGGGCAAGACGACCTTCGTGAACATGGTCACCGGCTATCTCAAGCCCGATTCCGGGCAGGTGCTGCTCGACGGCCAGGACGTGACCGGCCTCGCGCCACGGCACATCACCCGGCGCGGCATGTGCCGCTCCTTCCAGATCCCGCAGCTTTGCGAAACCATGACGCCGGTCGACAACATTCTGGTCGCCATGGACATCGCCAAAAAGGACCGCCCGTCCTTCTTCCGTCCGGCCCATACGGAGGAGTCGCTCGACCGGGCGCATGAAATGCTGGGCCGCTTCGGCCTGTCCGACTACGCCGATCAACCGGTCGACGAATTGCCCGGCGGCGTGCGCAAGTTGATCGACATCGCCATGGCGCTGGCGAGCCGCCCCAGGGTACTCTTGCTCGACGAGCCGACCTCCGGCGTCAGTTCCGAAGAAAAGTTTCCCCTGATGGACCGGGTAATGAAAGCCCTGTCGGGCGAGGACGCCGCGGTGATCTTCGTCGAGCACGACATGGATATCGTGACCCGCTACGCCGACCGGGTGCTCGCCTTCTACGCCGGCGAGATCATCGCCGACGACGCACCCGACGAGGTGCTCTCGGACCCGGCGGTGCAGAAATATGTCACCGGAACGGCGAGGTAGACCGATGCTCAGCCTGAAGGACGCCCACGTAAAGATCGGCTCGGTCGAGGCCGTGCGCGGCTTTTCGCTCGAGGTCGGCGCCGGCGAGATGGTCGGCCTTGCCGGCCGCAACGGCGCCGGCAAGACGACGGTGATGCGCACCATCATGGGCATCACCAAGTTGACGCGGGGACGTCTGCATTTCGACGGCACCGACATCACCGGCCTGGAAGTGCATAAAAGGGCCGGCCTGGGCATCGGCTACATGCCGGAGACGCGTGGACTGATCCCCGATTTGACGGTCGAGGAAAACATCCTTCTGCCCACTTGGGTGACGTCCGTCGATGGCGCCGCGCGCCTCAAGGTGGTCTACGAGATCATGCCGGAACTGGTGACCATGTCGGACCGCAAGGCGCTATTGTTGTCCGGCGGACAGCAGAAGATGGTGGCGCTGGGCCGAGCGCTGACGGTCGGCACGCGCCTCCTTTTGCTCGACGAACCGTTCGAGGGCGTGGCGCCGGCGCTGGCGCAGCGGCTATCGGACGTGATCTCGGCGTTGAAGAGCGACGCGCTCTCGATCGTCATGAGCATGTCGGAACTCACCCATTCGCACACCGTGCTCGACCACGTCTGGGGCATCGAGCGCGGCGCCAATGTGGTGGCCGAGGCTGCATGACAGCCTCCCGGCGCTTCTGGAAAGACGCGCCCGCCACGCGCACCGAGGCGCATTTTGGCGATCGCGTCGTCACCTGTTTCGTGGATCGTCCGGCCAACGCCGACGCCATGCTTCGCGCTGCCGCCGCCGCCAACCCGCAAGACGATGCCGTCGTGGACGGGACCCTCCGGATTTCTCACGCCCAGCTCGACACGATGAGCGACGGCGTGGCCGGCGGGCTGGCCTCGCGCGGCATCGCCAAGGGCGACCGGGTCGGCCTCCTGGTCCGCAACCGCTGGCAATTTGTCGCGGCGCTGACCGGCATCGTGCGCGCCGGCGCCATCGCGGTCCCCTTGAGCGTCAGGGCGAGCGCGCGGGAAATAGCTTTCATTCTCGACAATTGCGGCGCCGGCCTGACCATCTGCGACGCAGAAAAGGCCGGGATATTGCCCGATACGATGGCGAGCGCGGCGATCGACGGGCCGGCGGGCACCAGCTTCGAGGATCTGCTTGCCGCGGCGCCGGTGACGACACCGCCGGATCTTCGCGAAGAGGATATCGCCGTCATCCTCTACACTTCCGGCACCACCGGAACGCCCAAAGGCGCGATGCTGACCCATCTCAACATCGTCCACTCATGCCTGCATTATGCTCATTGCTTTGCCCTGACGGCCGCCGACCGCTCGGTGGTGGCAGTTCCCGCGAGCCACGTCACCGGGCTCATCGCGAGCGTCTATGCACCGCTCGCCGCCGGGGCAGCGGTGGTCATGATGGAAAAATTCGACGCCGACGCCTTTCTCGCCCTCGCCACCGACGAACGGATGACAGTGACGATCCTCGTCCCGGCGATGTACAATCTGTGTCTGCTGCGCGCCGACTTCGCCCGGCACGACCTCGGCGCCTGGCGCATCGGCGCCTTCGGCGGCGCCCCAATGCCGGTCGCCACGATCGAACGCATCGCCAAGCTCTTGCCGAACCTCGACCTGATCCAGGCCTATGGATCGACCGAAACCACGTCGCCGGCCACGATCATGCCGCCCGGCGGCCAGGCCGCCGCTCCCGCCAGCGTCGGCGCGCCCGCGCCCTGCGCCGAGATCCGCGTCATGGACGCGGCGGGACACGAGGTCGCGACACGGGAATCCGGCGAGGTCTGGATCGGCGGGCCGATGGTCGTGCCGGGCTATTGGAACTTGCCGGAAAAGACCGCCGAGAGTTTTCACGCGGGGTTCTGGAAATCCGGCGATGTCGGGCGTTTCGATGGAAACGGGCTGCTTTATATCCACGACCGGCTCAAGGACATGATCAATCGCGGCGGCTACAAGGTCTACAGCGCCGAGGTCGAGAACGTCCTGTCGTTCCATCCCGGCGTCGCCGAAGCCGCGGTCGTTCCCCGGCCCGATCCGGTGCTCGGCGAAAAGGTCCACGCCTTTGTCCACCGGTCAGATCCGGACCTCAACGAGGCGGCCCTCAAAACCTTCTGCGGCGAGCGCCTGTCCGACTACAAGGTGCCGGATTTCTTCACCTTCACCAGTGAGCCCCTGCCACGCAACGTCAACGGCAAGCTGATGAAACAGGCTCTTCGCACCAGGGCGGCGGCGGCCGATGGGGACGGCGACTGATCGCGAGCGTGCGATTCAGTCGTCGCGCCGATCTCTGGCCACGCGGTGGATCGGACCGTCCGAAGCCCCCTCGACGACGCGGCGCGCCGCCGCGGCCACCGCACTGATCTCGGCCTCGCTCGACTGATGCGTCCAATCGGCCGGCGCACGCGACCGGCTCACCGGATCCCGCACAACCTCCGGCGTGGCATCGGAGGGGTCGCCGCGACGGGCGGCGACCCGCTCGACCAGCCGCTCGGGCCGGGCTTCGAGCCACAGCCCAAGGAAGGGGAGCGACCCGCCCTCACCAATGCCGGCGATCCGCTCCCGGTCGGGCGGGCGGTCGAACACCGCGTCGGCGACGACGCCGTGCCCAAGGGGCAGGATCGCGCCGGCTTGTTCGGCCAGCCGCGCGTAAACGGTTTCGGAAACCTGCGGCCGGTAGCACTCGGCCGGCAGCGGGGTTTCGGCGGCAACGCCGAACAGGTGCTTGCGGATTCGGTCGCTGGCAAGGATGCGCGCGCCCGGCGGCGGCCCGATCCGCGGCGCGATCGCCGCCGCGACGGTGGATTTTCCGGAGCCCGACAGTCCCCCGACCGCCACCAGGCGACCGGCGCGGGGCCGCAGGAGATCGAGCGCGAGATCGAAATAATCATGCGCCTCGGCTCTCAGTGTCGACCCGTCGGGCCCGGCATCGGCGGCCCGCGTCGCGGTGACATGGGCGCGAACCGCGGCACGCAGCGCCATTAAGAACGCCAGCAGCGGCAGACCGTCCGTCTCGTCGCTCTCGTCCAGATAGCGGTTGAGGACGAGGTTCGCGCGTTCCTCCAGCCCCCGATGCCAGAGATCCATCAGCAGGAAGGCCAGGTCATAGAGGATGTCGGTGGTGGCCATGGCCTCGTCGAATTCGAGGCAATCGAACAGCGTCGGCTCGCCCTCGAAGACGCAGATATTGCGCAAGTGCAGATCGCCATGACAGCGGCGGACCTTGCCCGCCGCGCCGCGCGCGTCGAAGAGCGGCATCAGGCGAGCGAAACCCTCGCGGAACCGGCGATTGAAATCGGCGACCGCCTCTTCGGGAAACACCTCGGTGGTCGCCAGCGCGCGCTCGTTGATATCGAGGACCAGGGCCACCTGAGCCGAGCCGCTGACGCTGCGATCGGGCGCGATGCCGGCATGGAATGCCGCGATCCGGTGAGCGAGCCGCGCCATCAGAGGCGCCGTCAGCGTGCCCTCCATCGCCATGCGATCCAGCAGGCAATCCTCGTCGAAACGGCGCATCTCGACAAAGGCGTCGACGAGCTGCCCTTCGCCGTCGATGGCGAGACTGCCGTCCGGCTCGCGCGTCACCCGGCGCACGGCGCGGTAGAGCTTTGGTGCGGTGCGCCGGTTGAGCACGAGTTCCCGCTCGCAGGTCGCGAGCCGGCGCTCGGGCGTCGAGAAATCGACATAGGGCAGATGCACCGGCCGTTTCAGCTTGATCGCCCGCTCACCCGAGAGAAGGACAGTGGAAATATGCGTGACGATCGTTTTGACCGTCGACGCATCGCCGTCGTCGAAGGCCTCAGACGTCAGGAAGGTGATCGTTTCGTCCTGGCTATGGGCGGGCATCGTGCGTCACCGGTGATCGTTCTGCCGAGCGGCCATTGGGCGGGAGGCGTCAGTGCGCCATGAGCAACGCAATCGTGCTGCGTTCCAGGAGTTCGCGGGTGACGCCACCGAACAGCATTTGGCGAAGCCGCGTACGCCCGTATGCGCCGACGACGATCAATTCCGCGCCGAGGCTCGAGGCCTCGTTCAAAAGAACAGCGGCCGGATCGTCCGACTGCGGCAGGTGCCGTATCTCGACGGCGACGCCGTGCCGCGCGAGATGCCGGGCCATATCGGCCACCGACTCCCGATGCCGTTCCTCGTCCGAGGACGTCTCCGCGACCGAAACCAGATACACCCCCTTCGCCCGTTGGAGAAACGGGAGGGCCGCCTTGATGGCATGGGAACACTCGGTCGCATCCTTCCAGGCGATGAGAATGGTCTCCGGTTCCCTGGCATTCACCGCATTCGGCGGAACGACATAGGCGGGAGCTCCGGCATCGAAGATCACGGCCTCGAATATCTCCGGCCACTGCCCGCCGTCGCCATGCGGGCGTCCGACGACCACAAGATCGACAGAGCGCGCCGGCGGTCCGATCCATGCCCCGAGTTCCTGGTAGGCATAGTCGATCCGTCTGATCTCGCTGGGCGCGCGCAACCCTGCCAGACGCTCCCGCGCGCGTATTTCCGCGGCATCGCCCTGTTCCACGCCACGCTTCCGGAGCTCGGCGTTGAGCCATGAACGGCCGGGCCCGGGCGGGATGGGAGCCGCCTGCAGATAATTCATCAGGAGAGCGATGAGGGGAGCGTCGAACATCGTCGCGATCATGTCGGCATGGCTCGTCTTCGCCGCATCGCCGTCCGAACCGTCGACATGGACGGCAATGTCCCGGATCGCCTGGGAAGGCATGGCAAGGTTCATGGATGACGACCTTTCGATTCTGCGGACACGCGACCGGCATCATCTTTGTCGGCGAATCCCGTTGTCGCCCTTGATCCCGGTCAATCGTGCTCACGCTATCAGGAATCGAACGGACAACGGTCACCCTTCCGCCCAGCACCCTATAGACGCTGCTGCCGTTCCTCGCCGAGCGGTCAACCGTGCCGGATGCCGGAACACGCGCGCTCGTCACGGTGGCACGCAGGGGTGGCCACCAAATCATGGCCCGTCAGGCCAAGCCTTGTTGGCTGACGATGAACGTCGCGATCGCGGCGACATCATCCAGATCGAAAACCGGAACGACGGCCTCGTCCACCGGGTGATCGGCGGCGATGGCGGCAATCGCCGGAATGGTGCCGAGCATCGGCGTGCGCTCCTTCGACGCCGTCCGGCGGCATTCGATCTTGGGATGCGGCGCGGCCTTGAACCCTTCCACGAGCACGATGTCGCACGGTTCGAGCCGGGCGATAATCGCGTCGAGCGTCGGTTCGCTCTCGCCGCGCAATTCGTGCATCAATGCCCAGCGCATGGATGAAACGATCGCCACCTCGCTCGCGCCGGCCGCACGATGGCGAAAGGAATCGGTGCCCGGCGTATCGATCTCGAAGGCATGATGCGCATGCTTGACCGTCGAGACGCGATATCCGCGCTGGGTCAGTTCGGTGACGAGACGCTCGGTCAACGTCGTCTTGCCGGAGTTCTTCCAGCCGGTGATGCCGAACAGGCGCTGCGTCATGGTCGAAGCAATTCCAAACAGGTTTCTGCCCGCCGGGCGATGTGCGGTCAGGACCGTGTAAACGTCGGCTCGGTGTCGTCAACTCCGGGAGGCCCGCTTTTCTCGGCGCGCTATCCTTCGCGTCGCGGTTTGCCGCCACCGCCCCGACGCGGCTAAATGCGGTGATGGCCGAATCGACGCCCCCCTATCTGACGACCCGCGAACTCGCCGATCTGCTGCGCATCAAGGAACGCAAGGTCTACGACCTCGCCGCGAATGGCGAGGTCCCGTGCGTCCGCGTCGTCGGAAAGTTGTTGTTCCCGGAAGATGAGGTGGCGGCCTGGATAGCGGCGTCCCGCTCCGGCCCTGTCGTGGCCAGCCGCCAATTGCCGTTGATCCTGGCCGGCAGCCATGATCCCCTTCTGGAATGGGCGCTGCGCCAGTCCGGCAGCGGATTGGCTGCCTTTTTCGATGGAAGTCTGGACGGGATCACGCGACTTGGACGGGGAGATGCGGCAGCCTGCGCGACCCATATCAGGGAAAGCGACGGCTGGAACGTCGACACGGTTCGCCGAATCCTCGGCGAAGCGCCTGTGGTGCTGATCGAATTCGCGCGGCGCCAATGCGGCCTGATCGTCGAGTCAGGCAATCCCAAGCAGATCGCCGCAATCGCCGATCTCAAGCCGCTTCGGTTCGCCCGCCGCCAGCCGGGCGCCGGCGGCCAGCGCCTGTTCGAGATGTTGGCGCAGGAAGCCGGCGTCGACATCTCCGCTCTCGCCGGTCCGCAAGCGCCGGCGAAAACCGAGGACGACGTGGCCCGCCTCGTGCTCGACGGCAAGGCGGACGCGGCTTTCGGCCTCGCCGCGATGGCCGAGCAATATCGACTGGGATTCATCCCTCTGGCGGAGGACCGCACCGACTTGCTGGTCTGGCGTCGCGCCTATTTCGACCCGCCGTTTCAGCGACTGCTGCGGTTTCTGGCCTCCGACGAATTTGCCGAACGCGCTTCCGAGATGTCCGGCTACGACATCGGCGGAACCGGGACCGTCCACTACAACGCGCCCACCCCATAGGACCCCGTTGTTTCGTTCCGCCGGGGGCAAGATTTTCGCCCGACGGAACGGCTTCGGCGATGATGGGCGGGCCGCCAAATCAACCCGAAGGTTTGCGTCCCGGCGTCGCCGTGTCTGCCGTCACTTGGCGTTCGGAAAGAACAGCTGCTGGCCGTCGACCTTGTAGTTGGCGATCGCGGCTTGCCCCTTTTCGCCCGTCAGCCAGTCGATGAACGCTTGTCCCTCGGCGACCTTGACGCCCGGATGCTTCTTCGGATTCACCAGAATGACGCCGTATTGGTTGAACAGCTTCGGGTCGCCCTCGACGGCCACGGCGAAGTCGCCCTTGTTGCCGAACGAGATCCAGGTGGCGCGATCCGTCAAAATGTAGGCGCTCATGCCGACGCCGGTGTTCAGCGTCGCGCCCATGCCCGACCCGGTCTCTCGGTACCAGTCGCCAGAGGCGGCGCCGACATCGATGCCCGCTTGCTTCCACAACCGCTGTTCGGCCTTGTGGGTCCCTGAATCGTCGCCGCGAGAGGCAAACGGCGCCTTGGCTTCGGCGATCTTCCGCATGGCGGCGACGGCGTCGTTCATACCGCTGACGCCGGCCGGATCGCTCGGCGGTCCGACGATGACGAAATCGTTGTACATCACGTCGAAGCGCTCGACGCCGCCGCCCTCGGCGACGAATTTTTCCTCCGCCGGTTTGGCGTGGACCAGGAGGACATCACCGTCGCCGTTTTCGGCGTTCTTGATCGCCTGCCCCGTACCGACGGCAACGACACGCACCTCAATGCCGGACTCTCTCGAGAATTCAGGAAGAATGGCGTCCAGCAAGCCGGAATTCTGTGTCGAGGTCGTCGACTGGACGACGATGAACTTGTCCTGCGCTAGCGCCGAACCCGGCCCGGTGGCGATCAGTGCGGCCAACGCGATGGCGAGGGAAATATAGATGCGTTTCAACATGTGGTCTGTGTCCTTGCTGGTTGTTGTCTTGGTTCAAAACAGAAGTGCGCCGGCGAGAAACGCCCGCGCCGGCTGGGTGCTCGGTTGCTTGAAAAACGCGGCCGCCGACGCCTGCTCAACGACCCGCCCTTGGTGCAGGAAGACGATTTCGGCGCCGAGCCGGCGGGCCTGGCCGATATCGTGCGTGACCATGACGACCTTCACACCCCGCTCCACCGCCTGGAGGATCAGGGCCTCGATCCTGTGGGTCGCCGTCGGATCGAGGCTCGACGTCGGCTCGTCGAGAAACAGGATGTCGGGCTCGGTCGAGATGGCGCGTAGCAGCGCCAGCCTCTGCTGCTCGCCGCCGGAGAGGGTTCGAGCCGGCTGCCGGGCCTTGCCCGCGAGATCTCCGATCTCGAGCAGCGAGCGAATGCGGTTCGCCCGCTCGCGGCGGCAAACACCGTGCGCCTGGAGCGCGAAACTGATATTGGCGGCGACCGAGCGACGCAGGACGACGGGCCGCTGGAACACCATCGCCTGACGGCGGCGTATGCGTGGACACATCGGCTGACCGCCATACAGCACCTGCCCTTCCGCCGGATCAATCAGCCCATGGAGCAATCTGAGCAGCAGGCTCTTTCCGGCACCGTTCGGTCCCATGACCATGGTCGGCCCGCGACCCGACAGGGTCAGAGCATCGATATCGACGAGACGCTTTCCGGATGCGCTGAGCACCAGCCCCTCGGCATGGATCGGCAGGACCGACGCCGAGGCCTCGTCCAGGGAGCGCAACGGCGTGTCCAGCCCGCCATCGCGTGCGCGCGGGATCGCCGGATTAGGCATTGAAGCGATTGGCATAGGCCGCTCCCTTCGTCGTGCTGTCGAGCAGAGCAACCGACGCGTTCACCGCGACAGCGAGGAGGATCAGAATGGCCCCGAGCGCTAGGGCCAGCGCCAAATTGCCCTTCGATGTCTCAAGGGCGATCGTCGTCGTCATGACCCGGGTGACATGATTGATATTGCCACCGACGATGATGACGGCGCCGACTTCCGCGATCGCCCGCCCAAAGCCGGCGAGGAAGGCGGTCATCAGGCTGGCCCGTCCGTCCCAAAGCAGCGTCGGGATGGAGGCAGCGCGCGAAACTCCCAGCGAACACAGCTGTTCGGCATATTCCGCATGCAGGTCTTCAACGGCCTGACGCGTCAATGCCGCGATGATCGGCGTCACCAGCACGAACTGCGCGATGATCATCGCGGTCGGCGTATACAGCAGTTGCAGCACGCCCAGCGGGCCGGCGTTCGACAACATCAGATAGATCACCAGACCAACCACCACCGGCGGCAAGCCCATGAGCGAGTTGATCACGATCACGGCCGCGCGCTTGCCTGGGAATCGGCCGACCGCCAGCGCGGCGCCGAGCGGCATGCCGACCAGCGCGCCGACCGCGACCGCGCTCAGCGAGACCCGCAATGACAGAAGAACGATTGCCCAAAGCTCTCGATCGCCCCCGACGATCAAGCCCGCCGCCTGGCTAAAGCTATCTGCAAAATCCTGCATTTTTTACGTTTCATCGCGTCGTTTCGGATATTTCGCAGGACTTATGCCAACTTGAACGTCGTAAGTCCACCCGTACCAAGCGGCCCGCCGTCGGGGCCACCGGCGAGGCTGCGCGCTTCGCGGGGCCAGCCACTGCTAACGCGCTGTAAACCGGTTGTGTGGGAAGCCGCGGACTGGCGCGGGAAAAGCCGTACCCCGGGCTCCGGAAACGGCGCTTATGCGTCTTTAGTCTTATGCAAATCGCGTTGCCGAATCCGGGATTTGCTGGTTTAGTTGCGCTAGGGAGAATCCGGTTGCCACAGGAAAACGTCGCCATTTCGCACGGACTGCCAGAACCGGAACAATTGCGCGTCAATCTCTACCGTTTGATGGCTCGCCTCTTGGCATTGCCGGCCGATCGCAAGTTGCTCGATATGCTGGGCGCCCTGTCGGGCGACGACACGGACTTGGGCGCCGCGATTGGCGATCTGTCCATGGCGGCGCAGGCGCTATCCGAGGATGCGGCGCGCGAAGAATATCACGATCTATTTATCGGCGTCGGCCGGGGCGAGTTGGTGCCCTTCGCCTCCTACTATCTGACAGGCTTTTTGAACGAGAAGCCCCTGGCCCGCCTCCGCGACGATATGGCGCCGCTCGGCATTGCGCGCTCGACCGGGGCCAAGGAGCCCGAGGATCACATCGGCGCCTTGATGGACATGATGGCCGGCCTCATCGACGGATCGTTCGGTCAGCGCCAGCCGCTGGAAACGCAAAAAGCTTTCTTCAAGAAGCATATCGGCTCTTGGGCCGGACATTTTTTCGCCGATCTGGAAAAGGCGCCATCAGCGCGATTGTTCCGGCCGGTAGGCGCGATCGGCAGGCACTTCCTGGAGGTCGAGGAAGCCGGCTTCGACATGTAATCGACGACGTTATGCCGACTGACCGGGTGGGTGAGGCTCGCAACGGTTTTTGGGAATATTGGAAACGGGTCTCGCGAAAAGAGGAGATACTCATGAGTGCCAAGGACAAAGACGCCAGGACAGATCGCCGCTCTTTCCTGAAATTCGCCGGCTTGGGGACCGTCGCAACCGGCGCGGCCCTGGTGACAGGTGGGCAGGCCGAAGCCGAGATCGTGGATGCAAAATCCGCAGCGCCCGGCTACCGGGAAACCGACCATGTAAAGACGTTCTATCAGACCGCGCGTTTCTGACGCGAACCACTAACAGGCCAGTTTGCAGGCGACTGCGACGGAGGAAACGGAGACAACCATGCTCAGGAAGAAAGCTGTAGGGACTGCGAGAAGTCCGCGGGTGTCATCTGCGCTGTCAGAATTCGGAAACCGGGCGGTCGATCGCCGCACGTTCCTGAAACGATCCGGGCTGGCCATCGGCGGCGCGGCGGCGATTTCGTCGCTGTCCGGCGGGATGGTGCGCAGGGCGGAAGCGGCGACAGACGCGGCCAACGGCAACATCGAGATCAAGAAGTCGGTCTGCACTCATTGCTCGGTCGGCTGCACGGTCATCGCGGAGGTTTCCAACGGCGTCTGGATCGGCCAGGAACCGGGTTTCGACTCCCCGTTCAACCTCGGTGCGCATTGCGCCAAGGGCGCTTCGGTGCGCGAACACGCTCATGGCGAGCGCCGGCTGAAATATCCGATGAAGCTCGTCGGCGGGAAATGGCAGCGCGTCAGCTGGGACGAGGCCATCAATGAAATCGGCGACAAGATGCTCGAGGTTCGCGAATCCAGCGGGCCCGATTCGGTTTATTGGCTGGGTTCGGCCAAGCATTCCAACGAGCAGGCCTATCTGATCCGCAAATTCGCCGCCTATTGGGGGTCGAACAACATCGATCACCAGGCGCGTATCTGTCATTCCACCACTGTCGCGGGTGTTGCCAACACCTGGGGCTATGGCGCGATGACCAACTCCTACAACGACATCCACAATTCCAAGGCGATCTTCCTGATCGGCGGCAATCCGGCGGAAGCCCATCCGGTTTCGCTGTTGCATCTGTTGAAGGCCAAGGAAGAAAACAACGCTCCTCTGATCGTTCTCGATCCACGCTTCACGCGCACCGCGGCGCATGCCGACGAGTATGTCCGCTTCCGGCCGGGCACCGACGTGGCGTTGATCTGGGGCGTCCTCTACCACATCTTCGAGAACGGCTGGGAGGACAAGCAGTTCATCCAGAGCCGCGTCTGGGGCATGGACCAGATTCGCGCCGAAGTGGCGAAATGGACGCCGGAGGAAGTCGAGAGGGTCACGGGCGTGCCAGGTTCGCAGCTGAACCGCGTCGCACGCACGATGGCGGAAAACCGTCCCGCCACGCTGATCTGGTGCATGGGCGGCACCCAGCACACCAACGGCAACAACAACACCCGCGCCTACTGCATCCTGCAGTTGGCCCTTGGCAACATGGGCACGGCCGGCGGCGGCACCAATATCTTCCGCGGCCATGACAATGTGCAGGGCGCGACCGATCTGGGCGTGCTCGCCGATACGCTGCCCGGCTATTACGGGCTGAGCGATGGTTCGTGGGCCCACTGGGCGCGCGTCTGGGAAGAGGAGTTGGACTGGCTGAAGGGTCGGTTCGCGGTGATGCCGGGCGCAGGCGCCGACGGCAAGGATCGCATGATGATGAACGAGACCGGTATTCCCGTGTCCCGTTGGATCGACGGCGTTCTGGAAGCCAAGGAAAACCTGCAGCAGCCGGACAACACCAGGGTGATGGTGTTCTGGGGCCATGCCCCGAACTCGCAGACCCGCTTGCCGGAAATGCAGAAGGCGATGGGCATGCTCGACCTTCTGGTCGTGATCGATCCCTATCCGACCATGACGGCGGTTCTGCAGGATCGCACCGACGGCGTCTATCTGCTGCCGGCCGCCACGCAGTTCGAGACCGTCGGTTCGGTCACCGCGTCGAACCGCTCGCTGCAATGGCGCGAAAAGGTGGTCGAGCCGCTGTTCGAGTGCCTGCCCGACCACACGATCATGTACAAGTTCGCGGAAAAATTCGGCTTCGCCGATCGCATGTTCCGCAACATCGAGGTCAAGGACGGGGAACCCCTCGTCGAGGACATCACCCGCGAGTTCAACCGCGGCATGTGGACCATCGGCTACACCGGTCAGTCGCCGGAGCGGATGAAGTCGCACATGGAAAACCAGCAGACCTTCGACAAGACCACCCTGCGCGCCGTTGGCGGCCCGCATGACGGCGAGTTCTACGGCATGCCCTGGCCGTGCTGGGGTACGCCGGAGATGAAGCATTCCGGCTCGGCCAATCTCTATGACACGTCGATCCCGGTTGCACAGGGCGGCATGGGTTTCCGTGCCCGCTTTGGCGTCGAGCGCAACGGTGACAATCTGCTGGCCGAAGGCTCGTGGCCGGTCGGCTCGGAGATCGAGGACGGCTATCCCGAGTTCACCATGGCGATGCTGAAAGAACTCGGCTGGGACAAGGACCTGACGCCGTACGAGCGCAAGTATATCGACTATGTCGCAGGCTTCGCAGACCAGCGTCCGACAGCGGGTCAGGAGGTCGGCGAAACGTCCGATCAAGGCGAACTTCCGTCCGACTACGAGAAGAAGATCGGCGGCGTGAACTGGAAGACCGACCTGTCCGGCGGCATCCAGCGCGTTGCGATCGCACACGGCTGCACGCCTTACGGAAACGCCAAGGCGCGGGCGGTCGTCTGGACCTTCCCCGATCCCGTCCCGATCCATCGCGAGCCGCTCTACACGCCGCGCCGCGATCTGGTCACCGACTATCCGACCTATGAGGACAAGACCTTCTGGCGCGTGCCGACGGCCTATGCGTCGATCCAGAAGAACGACTTCTCCAAGGACTTCCCGATGATCATGACGTCGGGGCGGCTGGTCGAGTATGAGGGCGGCGGCGACGAGTCGCGGTCGAACCCCTGGTTGGCCGAATTGCAGCAGGACATGTTCGTGGAGATCAATCCGTCGGACGCCAACGATTTGGGCCTTCGGGATCGCGACACGGTCTGGCTGCACAGTCCGGAAGGCGGCAAGATTCGCATTATGGCGATGATCACCGAACGTGTCGGCAAAGGCGTCGTCTTCACGCCGTTCCACTTCGGCGGCTATTTCCAGGGTGTCGATCTTCGCTCGAAATATCCGGAAGGGGCGGATCCCTACGTTCTCGGCGAGGCCTGCAATACCGCGCAGACCTACGGCTACGACTCGGTGACCCAGATGCAGGAAACCAAGACGACCCTGTGTCGGATCGAACGGGCGTAAAGGGAGGAATAAGACAATGGCTAGAATGAAATTCCTTTGCGACGCCGAGCGCTGCATCGAGTGCAATGCCTGCGTGACAGCATGCAAGAACGAGAATGAAGTGCCGTGGGGGGTCAACCGCCGACGTGTCGTTACCATCAATGACGGCAAGCCCGGCGAGCGCTCGATCTCGGTCGCCTGCATGCATTGTTCGGACGCGCCGTGCGCGGCGGTGTGCCCGGTCGACTGCTTCTACACGACAGACGACGGCGTAGTGCTGCACTCCAAGGATCTGTGCATCGGCTGCGGATACTGCTTCTACGCCTGCCCGTTCGGCGCGCCGCAATATCCACAGGCGTCGAATTTTGGTTCGCGTGGCAAGATGGACAAGTGCACCTTCTGCGCTGGCGGCCCCGAGGAAGACAATTCGGCGGTCGAGTTCCAGAAATATGGCCGCAACCGCCTCGCCGAGGGCAAGCTTCCGCTCTGCGCGGAAATGTGCTCGACCAAGGCGCTTTTGGCCGGCGACGGTGACACCGTTTCGGCGATCTACCGCGAGCGTGTCGTTGCCCGGGGCTTCGGCGCCGGGGCTTGGGGTTGGGGCACCGCCTACGGTCAGAAGACCGGCGGCTGAGCCAGCCATCGTCTGTGACCGGCGGGCGGCTCCGGCTGCCCGCCGTTTTGTCCGAACAGTAAGGCGCGGTGTTTGCCGTCTTGCCCGGCAGTCTATGCTGGGTTCGGTGTTTTCGATCCGCTCAGGAGAACAGCAAATGCCCAGCTTGAGGATGCTCCGCGCTCGCTTGACCCGGCTTGGGTCGATGCGTTTGCTGACGGCGATCGCACCCGTCATTGCCGCGGCATTATTCATGACATTGGCGGCAACCAGTGCAGGAACCGCGCAAAGTTCGGTCAGACCGCCTGAGAGCGCTATCTCCGCGACCGGGTCGCCGACCGGCGGCGCGGTGCCCGGAGACGCCCTGGGCACGACCTCGGATGCGGAAATCTGGCGGGCTGTCCGCCAAGGCGTGTCGGGCAACGTCTCGATCCCGGACAAGAAGGCCGGGGTGCTGGTCCAGTCCGAAGGCGAGTCCTGGCGCTTGCTGCGCAACGGACCGATGTTCGACTATCTCGGCCTCGCCATGATCGCCACTCTGATCCTGCTGGCGCTGTTCTTCGCCATTCGCGGACGCATCCGCGTGGAACACGGCCTGTCTGGCGTCATGATCAAGCGTTTCTCGACCGTCGAGCGTACCGGCCATTGGCTGATGGCGCTGTCGTTCATCATCCTGGCGATCAGCGGCCTCAACGTCTCGTTCGGGCGAAGCGTCATCATACCGCTGATCGGCAAGGAGGCGTTCGGGCCGATCTCCGAATTCCTGAAGCTGTCCCACAACTACGTCGCCTTCGCCTTCATGCTTGGTCTGGCGATCGCATTCGTCACGTGGATCGCGCACAATCTGCCGAGCCGACACGATCTGGTGTGGCTCGCCCATGCCGGCGGCTTGTTCTCCGAAGGCGTCCATCCGCCAGCGAAGAAATTCAACGCGGGCCAGAAGATTATCTTTTGGCTGGTCATGCTGGGCGGGCTTTCGCTCGCCGTCTCGGGCTGGGCCCTGCTGTTTCCGTTCGAGCACAGTTTCTTCGGCGACACTTTCACCGGCCTCGCCTCGATCGGCCTTGATATCCCGGCGCTGTTGGGGCTACCGCAGCCACCTTATTCGGCAATTCTGGAGCAACAGTTCAACACCGTCTGGCACGTCGTCATGGCCGTCTTCATGATCTGCGTGATCTTCGGTCACATCTATATCGGCAGCATCGGCATGGAGGGGGCTTTCGGTGCGGTCGGCAGTGGCAAGGTCGACCTGAACTGGGCCAGAGAACACCACTCGCTTTGGATCGATGAGCTCCGCGAGAAGGACGCCATGCCCCCGGCCGCGGCCAATCCCGAGCCCGCGGAATAACAATCGGAAAGCAGGCGCGATGGACCGGACGCTCCGGCGGGTGACATTGGCAGCGCTCCTCACCTTCTTTGCGCCGGCGCAGTCCGCTTCGAGCGAGCAGGAATGGCCTGAGAAGCTCGTCGGCCATGGCGGCCCCGTCATGGCGATCGCCCTGTCCGATGATGGCTCCGAGGCGCTGACCGCATCCTTCGACTATTCGATCATTCGTTGGCGAATGCAGGGCCCGGAGGGCACGATCGTCGCGCGGCTGGTCGGACACAACGCCGCCGTCAATGACGCCGCCTTCGTCCCCGGCACCGAAAAGGCTGTTTCCGTCTCCGATGACGGCGCGTTCGCGATCTGGGATCTGCGGGAAAACCGTCTCGAAACCCTGATCGAGGATACCAAGGACAAGGTCCAGGACGTCGCAGTGAGTCTCGACGGGCGGTTCGCGGCCGCAGCCCGCTGGGACGGCACGGCGCGGATCTTCGATATCGCCGCCGGGCGTGAAATCGCCCGTGCCGAGGGCCATCGCGGCAATGTAAATGCCGTTGCCTTTTCGTTGGACGGCCGGCAGCTCTTCACCGCCGGTTACGACGGCACGGTTCGCGAGTGGCCGCTCGACGACGGGCTGATCGCCGGCCCCTCGCGCCTGCTTTACGCCCATGGCTGGGGCGTCAACGTGTTGACCGCCCTGCCCGGCGGTTCGCTGCTGGCCTTCGGCACGCTGAACGGCGTCACCGGCGTCATCGATCTTCCAACCGGCGAAGTCGCCGAACTGGCATCGAACGAGCACCCGATCCTGTCGATCGCTTCGTCGCCGCGCGCGGGATGGTTCGCCACCGGCAGCGCCAACGGTAAAATTCGCGTCTTCGATGCCGATTCGGGAAGCCTCGTGGAGGAATACGGCGATATATACGGTCCGGTCTGGGGTCTGGCGTTTACCCCCGAAGGCACGCAACTCTATCGCAGCGGGCTGGACGATTTTGCGATCCGTTGGCAGGTCGCGCCGCGCCATCCTCGCGAGCCCATCCAGTCGGTCTATCCGCGCCGGTTTCAAACCGTTAACCGGGCCGGCCCGGGCGAAATCGAGTTCTTGCGCAAATGCTCGGTCTGTCACACGCTGACGTCGGATGACGCCAATCGCGCCGGACCGACGCTCTACGGCCTGTTCGGCAGGGTGGCCGGGACGGTACCGGGCTACAAATATTCTCAGGCCTTGGTAGAATCGGATATTGTCTGGACTCCGGAGACGGTTTCGCGGCTATTCGACGATGGACCGGATATCGTAACGCCGGGGACCAAAATGCCGGTCCAGCGGCTCAAGAGCGTCGAACGGCGGGACGCACTGATCAACTACTTGCTGCAAGCCACAGCGGCGGACGAAACAACGCCGCTGCCGGGCGAGCGGCAGAACACGAACTGACGGAGTCGAACTGACGATGAGAGCCTTTCTGTTGAGCATCGTAATCCTGCTGGTCGTGGCGATCGGCGCTGGCTATCTCTTCGATTCCCAGCTTGAAACCCCGGCGAGCCAGGCCTATTCGACGGAGAACGTCCGGCTGTAATGGCGATTTCCCGCGGCCTCGCAGCTCTCCTTGCGCTGGCTTTAGCGGGGTTTGCGGCTGGCGCGGGCACGGCGGACGCTCTTGAAGCCGGCAATTGGCGCACGGCCATCGCAACCGTCGCGACGCAATCCGTGGTCGCCGTCCTTCCGGTGTTGCCGACGCACGAGATCAACCAGGAAGAGCCCGAGGGCACCGGGTTCGCGATCCGCGACGGCCGCACCATCGTGACGGCGGACCACGTGCTCGGACGTGCCAATGCGGTGCGGTTGCGGCTGTCCTCGGGAGCCGTCCGGAGCGCGGACATCGCTCTGCGTGACGCCGATACCGATATCGCCTTGTTGCATGTCAGCGATGCCCTTCCGCCCCTGGCCTTCTCCGCCGACGCGCGGACAGGCGCCGATGCTTGCGTCCTCGGAAACGCATTCGGCCTCGGGATCAGCCTTGCCTGCGGCGTGATTTCGGCGACCGAGCGACGTGGCGTCGGCTTCAACCGTATCGAAGATTTCATCCAGACCGACGCGGCGATCAATCCTGGCATGTCTGGAGCGCCGCTCATCACCGCGGACGGCAACGTCGCCGGTATGGCCAGCGCGATTTTCACCAAGTCGTCCGACGGCAATCTCGGCGTGAATTTCGTCGCCTCCGCGCGGTTGCTCGAAGCGGTGCTGGATGACGCCGAAGATGGCCGTATCGACCGGCGCGCGGCGGGCGTCATCCTGCGCCCGCTTCCCGCGCCCGGCGAGACCGGAGAACCCGGCGCCGAAGTCGTGCGCGTGGCACCGGGATCGCCGGAAGATCGGGCCGGAATCACTGCGGGAGACCGAATCCGAGCCATCGGCGATCTGCCGGTGCGGGGCCAACCCGACTATCTCACCGCGCTCGTCCTCGACGCCGGGCAAGAAACGCTCACCTTTTCGATTGAACGGGCCGGCGAATTGTTGGACATCCTCGTCCACGACAAAAGCGAAAAGGGAAAAAACCGATGAGCGAAGAAGCCTTCAACATGTCGCTGAGAAAATTCCTGAAACAGGTCGGGGTGACCTCGCAGCACGAAATCGAGGATCTGGTGCGCACGGGAAAGGCGGGCTCGGGCTCCCTAAAGGTCAAGATCGTCCTGACCGCCGAGGGCGCGCCGCTCAATCATGTGGTCGAGGGCGAAATCCAACTCCCGTGATGACCGCAGCGCCTGAGGTCCAGCAACTGGCCGATCCGGAATTTCCGCCTGTCTTCGCCGGTCACGCGGTCGCTGCGGACGCGGATCCCTTCGCCGTCGCGGTGGAGGGTGCAGCGTCGGGATCATACGGAGCTGGAGATGTCGTCTGGAGCGAGGATCGGCGCCGCGCCGCGGCTGCGTTCATTCTCGAACCGGAGACGCCTCTCGTAGTTGCGGCGCAGATGGTCCCCGTCATGATGGTTGCGCTCGGCGACGCGGTGGGCGCCATCGGCCCGCCCAATCTGGCATTGACCTTCCGCTGGCCCGGCACGATTCTGGCCAATGGCGGGATCGTCGGCAAGGTCGCGTTCCGCGCTCCGGACAACGCTGCCGCTGCCGATATTCCGGACCAAATCGTTGTCGGTTTCGAGCTGGCGCTCGACACGTCGGCCAATTCGCGCGGCGAACCCGGCCTCGACCCGAATGTGACCGCGCTTTACGAGGAAGGTTGCGGCGAATTGGACCGAACCAGCATCATCGAGGCCGTGGCGCGGCACTTCCTGTCATGGATCGACGGGTGGACGCATGATGGATTTCGCGCCGCGCACCAGTCCTGGTTTTCGCGCGCCCACGATCAGGACCAGCAGATCGACGTGGCTGTCGAGGGCGGTAATCGCTCTGGCAAGATGGTCGGCCTTGATGAGGAGGGCGGCCTGCTTATTCAGGCGGAAGGGCAGACCGTGCTGGTCCCTCTTTGCACAGCCTTGGGAGTCGGCGCGTGATGGACGCTCAACCCGCTCATGCCCATAGCGAGCAGCGGATTATCTGGAAATCCGCCGGGCTGCATTTGACCCACCGGCTCGAAAGCGGCTGGCTGGCCGTGACCCCGGACTTCCTGCGCGCCTATTATACGCGCCCGGAAATCCATCCGATCGAAGAGAGCTGCGAGAACGAGCATCGCCTGTTCGAAAAGCTGATGGAGACCCCGACCGCGCCGATCCTCGACGCGGAGCTCGCCGCGATCGCCGATACGGACGCCGCCGACAATTATCGCCTGGTGCTTGGCTATCGCGATCACCTGCTGAAACATGGTTCGATCGAAGCGGGTTATCTGGCACTGTTTCAGCCGGGCGCACCGCAGGTGCCGCCGGTCTTCATTGAGCAGATGGTTCATCTCATACTGTCCGGCCTGTTGGCGGATGAGCGCGATCCCTTCGTGCTGCGCGCCGCCGAATTGTTCTTCCGCGACCAGAAGGCGACGACGAGCGATGGGCAACTCATGCTCGCGGACGCGGAAGTGGTCGAGATGTATTCGGAATCCGGCGGTTTCGGCGGCCTTGGAGCCTTGCTGGCCGAGGCCGGAACGCCGATGCGCGAGGTCTCGCTCGACGTGATGACCGAGGACAACGCGACCGCCTATTGGGAGCGTGCCGATCAGTTCAACTTCGCGCTCGACTTTCGCTTTACTCAGCCGGGACAGGACGCACTGGCGCGCGTCATCGAACGATGGGTGGGCCATTTCATGCAGCTGCCGGTGCGCGTGCAGGCCATGCAGGCGATCAGCGACGAGCGCTGGACCTGGCATATCGGCCTCGACGCGGAAGCAACGCTGATACTCAACGGGCTCTACGAGGGGGAATCGGTCGACGAGAACCGCCTCAACCGCATCGCCGCGCTGTATCGCATGGAGTTCCTGGAATCCGACCGCCTGATCGAGACGATGCGGGGCAAGCCGGCTTATCTGGGCCTCGCGGCGTCGGGCGATAATCTCATTCGACTGAAACCGCAAAACCTGTTGACGAACCTTCCCCTGACACCGGGCATACAGTGAGCAAGGAAACGATATGACGACCTCATCGACAAAGATCGTGAATACCCCGTGGATGCGGCTCGTGGCGTTGCTGCTCGCGGTCCTGCTCGCAATCGTTGCCTATTTCCTCTGGCTGAACACCGAGGGATGGGTGTCGACCGTCGGAGAACGGGCCGAGCGACTTCAGAAACTGACCGTCTCGGACGAGGTAGCCGCCTGTATCGACAAACGGAGCGCCGATATCGACGCGATGGTCGAGCAAGGTATGATCAGCGCGGACGCCGCCGAGCAGTCCCGCTCGCAGGCGCGCTCGCTCTGCTACGACCGCAACTGAGGAACTTCGGTCAGTCCTCGCTGAAGAAATCGTCGATCGACAGTCCGCGCTTGCCGGCCTCGAGATAATCGTCGGTGGTGCGAATTCGGGACCGGTGGGCGATCGCGAAGGGATCGCCACCGTCGGCGGCCAGGGCTTCGAGCCGACAGCTTTCGCACATCTGCAACAGCGCGACACGCTCCTCGCTCTGGAACATCCAGTGCTTGCCGCCGAGTTTCTCCTTGACCTTGTCAAGCATGCCGCGCGCCGCGAATGGTGTGCCGCAGCGGATGCATTCGGCCGGCTCGTCCTCGTTCAACGTCACTGGCTGCATGACGGTCGGCGCGAAATTATAGCGCGGCTCCAACGAAATCGCCGTCTCCGGGCAGGTGGCCGCGCAGATGCCGCACTGGACGCAGGCCGATTCGACAAACCGCAATTGCGGCTTGTCAGGATTGTCGCGCAGCGCGTCGGCGGGACAGGCCGAGACGCAGGCCATGCACAGCGTGCAGCGTTCCTGGTCGACGTTGATCGCGCCATAGGGGGCGGATTCGGGCAGCTGGATGAGGTCGGACTCCGCATGCCCCGCCTTGGCGAGGATCGCGATGGCGGCGCGCGCCACCTCGCGCTTGCCGCCCACCGGCGCAAAAGCCGTGCGCGAGATTTCCGCTGCCGGCTGCAGGTCGTACAGGGCCGATTCCACGAGATCGGGATCGCCTGCGTCGAGGACCCGGACACGGCCGTCGCCGAGCGCCATCCCGCCGGTCAATGCGTCGATAAGAGTGATTTCCTCGTTCAACGCATCCAACTCGCCCGCCTTACGCGGATCGACCAGCACTACCAGCGAGCGAAACCCGGCGGCCAGCGCCGAGGCCATCAGATCATGTCCGACGCCGGTTGCCGAGTGCAGTTCGAGCGGAATGACGTTGGCCGGCAGGCCGCGGCCGAGCCGCGCCATGGCATTGATCAGCGGCGCGCCATGCCCGCGATCGTGAATCAAGAGAACCGGCGATTTTCCACCCGCGGCGAGATAGGTCTGCGCCAGCGTCTGGACGCGCCCGACCAGTTGGGTGCGCGCCGGATAATCGTAGGAGACGGCGCCCGTCGGGCAATGGGCGGCGCAATTGCCGCAACCACCGCAGATATCGGCGTCGATCAGGACCTCGTCGCCCGCCGGCGCGATCGCGCTCGGCGGACAATTGTCGATGCATTTCGTGCAGCCGGTCTTTTTCGATCGCTCATGGGCGCAGATCGAGGCGTCGTAGGAGACATAGATCGGCTTTTCGAACTCGCCCTCATAGGCGCTCGCCTCGAAAACGGCGCGCATGACGGCGGCCGGATCACGCGGGTCAGCACGGAAGTAGCCGTCGCGCCCCGTCGGCCGCGGGAACAAGGCGGCGTCGCCGGTCATGTCGAACAGGACGCTGCAATTTGATTTGGCGCCATCGCGGGCGAGGCCGAACTGCGGCTCGCCGCGCGAAGAGGGCAGCATGGCCGCATAGCCATCGACGACGACGTCGAACGCCCCGAGCGAACCGTGCGCCATGGAGACCTTGCCGCGGAACACCGGAAAATCGAGAACGGCCGGCAGCAGAATATCGTCGGTTCCGGTCAGGAGCAGCGTGACCGAAAGGGTCCGGTTGAGCATCGCGGCGGCGTCGAAGGCCGCCTGCCCCTCGCCCATGACGAGGCACAGCCCGTCGCTGGCGATGGTGCGCAGACGGGCCGGCTTGATCGGCAGGGAGGCAGCGGCGATCAGCGCGGCCATCTTCGGCGCTGTCGACGTCTTGTCCGTCGTCCAGCCGGCGGTCTCGCGAATATTGACGAAGGCCGCGACCTCGCGTCCTCCCTCTTCCGCGACTTCGGCAAAGAGCGGGCTTTCCTGTGTACACGCGACGACAATCTCGTCGCCGGACTCCAGTGCGCCTTCGAAAACGCCGATCTGGCTGCGACAAAGATTGGTATGAACGGTCAGTTCCGTCTCGCCAAACGCGCGCGCAATGGCTTTCCCATCCATTTTCATGGACTTCTCGCAATTGCAGATCAGGACCCGTTTACTCTTTGCAGACATGGCTTCTCCCTTGTGAGCGAGCCTTAACACGTTATTCTATCGGCGGAAGCGCGCAAATGCGCCCGTCTCATACGAAAGGATGACCCTGTTTGGCCCGGGAGTTGACGATCATGTTGGGAGTGCTCGCCGAGAAGCGGCGATCGGTCTCGAAATGGGCGAAGGAGTACTGGATTCCGGTCGGTGTGACGCCCGCTTCCGGGAACTTTTCGGCCGGCGATGAACTTCTGCGCGACGACACCATGACCCGCTATTTCATGGGCGTCCACAATCTCACATGCCACGCCGCCGACACCGAGGCCTATGTCCATAATTTCAACAGCCAGACACCGGCCTTATTCGTCATCTTGCGACGCTCTGAGGACGATACCCACCCATTGCCGTGGTTTGTCCATTCGGTGACCGCCTCGCCCTATCTGGCGCAGGACTACGACGACAGCGCCGAGGACATCGTCGAGCGGGTCGCGATGCCGCCTGAAATTGCCGGGGCGATCATGGATTTCGTCGATCGCTATCACAAGGAAGAGGTGTTCAAGAAGCGGCGGCGCGACAAGCTCGATACGGACGCGCACAAATTCGGCCAGGAGCCGATCTTCCTTCATCGCGAGCGACCGGCTGGAGGCAAGTACGATGGTTGACGACGCCGGCAAGACAGAAGGCTTCTTGTCGCGCTGGTCGCGGCGCAAGCGCGAGCCCGACGAGATCGAACCGGCGGTAGAAATCGCGCCCGACGATGTCACGCCGGTCGTCGAAGCCGACTCGCCCGATCCGGAAGCGGAGGAGAACCGCATCGCCGCCGAAGCGGTCGACATCGATTCGCTGGTTCAGGGCGACGATTTTTCGCTCTTCCTTAGGCGCGGCGTTCCAGAGCTTTTGCGCAAGCAAGCCTTGCGGAAGCTATGGCGAACCAATCCCGTTTTCGCCAATCTCGACGGTCTTAACGACTATGACGAGGATTTCCGCAATCCCGCGCACAATGCCTACAAGTCCCTCTGGCAGGTCGGGCGCGGTTTTCTGAGCGTCGAAGAGCAGGAGATCCAGCAGGCGACCGGCCGCATGTCGCGCGACGTCATGGTTGACGAGCCGGTCGCCGGTGAAGCCGATCCCGTGGAGGAGATGCGCGACGCCGAAGCTCCAACGATTGCTGGCGACGAAGAAGGCGCAACGGCGGCGTCAACGGGCGAAGAAGAACCGCCCGTCGAGATCGCCATCGAAAGCGATGAGGCGGATGAACTCGCGTTCGCGCCTGTGCAATCTATCGAGCCGGAAGAGGCGGAACAGCCGCGACGGCGCGTGTCTATACGCAGCCGCCTGGAGGGGTAGGACTGAGGCTTCGGGGCCTCGTTCGGCCCTCCGTTCACACGTCCGGATCGGCCAGATGTGTCCGCAGCATTTCCTTGTAGATGCCCGCCATTTCCTCGACGTACACCTCGTGGTCTGCGACATCGCGGACATTGCGCCCGACATGGGCATTGTAGCGCGCCGCGGCATAGAGAAAGGCCATGTGAATGTCAGTCGCGGGGACCTTGCGATTGGCGCGGTTGGCGACATCGATGAATCGGTCGGCCAGCCTGACGAACGCCTCCGGGCTGCTGGTTTCCAGCGGTTCGCTCGCTTGCCCTTGCGTGCCATTTCCCTGCGACGGCATATCCGTGTCTCCTCCTGGCGCGTCCCGGCGGTCGGCATTATCTGCAATCACGAAGCGCGATTGGCCGCGCACCGCATTTGCCGTATGTGACGGTCCAGACTTCCATAACAGCGAGAGTTCAGTTGGCAATCAGCAAGGACAACATTCTGGAGCAGCTCAAGCGGGTCAAGGGACCCGACCTGAGCGGTAACATCGTCGATCTCGGCCTGGTCTCGGAAATTTTCCTCGCCGACGGCAAGGCGTTCTTTTCGCTGACGGTCCCGGCCGACCGTGCCGAGGAACTGGAGCCTCTGCGCGCCGCCGCCGAAAAGGCGGCGATGAACGCCGAGGGCGTCGAGAAGGCGGTCGTCGCGCTGACCGCCGAGCGCAGCGGCTCCTCCTCCGCGTCGGCTGTGCGTCCGGCACCGAGCGCCCAGCAAGCCGCCGCCGTGCCCCCGCCAATGGCGGCCCACGCCGCTCACGCCAGACCAACCCCGCCGGCAAAGGCCGGAGTTCCCGGCATCGGCGCGATCATCGCCGTCGCCTCGGGCAAAGGTGGCGTCGGCAAGTCGACCACTTCGGTCAATCTGGCCCTCGGCCTTCAGGCGAACGGGTTGAAGGTCGGCATTCTGGATGCCGACATCTACGGTCCCTCCATGCCCCGTCTGCTGCATATTTCCGGCAGGCCGCAGACGGTGTCCGGCCGCATTCTCAAGCCGATGGAGGGCTACGGCCTGAAGGTCATGTCGATGGGTTTCCTCGTCGATGAGGAAACCCCGATGATCTGGCGCGGGCCAATGGTCATCTCCGCGCTGACCCAGATGCTGCGCGAAGTCGAATGGGGCGAACTCGACGTGCTCGTCGTCGATATGCCGCCCGGCACCGGCGATGCCCAGCTGACCATGGCCCAAAACGTGCCGCTGGCCGGCGCGGTCATCGTCTCGACGCCGCAGGATCTTGCTCTGATCGACGCGCGCAAGGGCCTCGCCATGTTCCGAAAGGTCGATGTCCCGATCCTCGGCATCGTCGAGAATATGAGCTATTTCATCTGCCCGAGTTGCGGCAGCCAGCATGACATTTTCGGCCATGGCGGAGCGCGCAAGGAAGCGACACGAATCGGTGCGCCGTTCCTCGGCGAAGTGCCCCTCGACATGGCCATCCGCGAGACGTCCGACGGCGGCACGCCGATCGTCGTTTCCGATCCGGACGGCGCACATGCGAAAATCTATCGGGAGATCGCCGAGAAGGCATGGACCAGGGTGTTGGAGGAGCGCCAGATGAGCGGCGGGCCGTCGATCGTCTTCGAGTAAGGCCTCCGCGCGGCGCCTGAGCTGAGCCGGGCCGGGCCGGAAGCGGGCAAACCCCCGTCCGACCGGTTCGGTTTTCGCGCCCTACCCCGGTACAGCGGCTTCCTGGCGCTTTTCGATCAGGAAAACCACGCGGTCTTTACCCCGATCGGTGATCTCGACGCTATCGCCGGTCTCGCGGATCAGATTCGGGATGTCGATCGTCGCCAGCGGATCGCTGCAATGGACTTCGAGGCGATCGCCCGCGGCGAGACCGCCGAGCGCCTTGCGGGTTTTCAGGGCCGGCCAGGGGCATTTCAGACCGACGAGATCGAGTTTGGTTGTAACGGGCATGGCGGGCAAGTTGGCCGAGGCGATCGGCGTCGTCAATCGCTTTGTCAGTAGAGGCTCGAATAGGGAATGAAGCCCACGATATCGCCCTGCTGGATCTGCGTCACGTCCTCGGCAAGCTCGATGAGCCCGTCCGTCTCGACCAGCGACGAAAGCAGGCCGGCACCTTCGCGGGGAAACTTCACGGCTTCCACCGACCCATTAGCGGCAGGGCGCAGGTTGACGCGCACATATTCGCGGCGGTCCTTTTTCTTCTTATAGGAAAACGCTGTCCGGACCGGCGTCGAGACGATCGGCTTGGGCCCGGCTCCGGAAAGCGCCAAAATCGCCGGTCGCGCGATATAGGCGAAGGTGACGAAGCTCGCCACCGGATTGCCCGGCAGCCCAATGAACGGCGTCCCGTCAATAACGCCCATCGCCACCGGGCGTCCCGGCTTGATCGCGACGCGCCAGAACACCAGCGACCCGGCGCTTTCCACCGCGTCTTTGACGAAATCCGCCTCCCCTGTCGAGACGCCACCGGAGGTCAGGATCAGATCGTGCGCCGATGACGCCTTGCTCAGTGTGTCCGTGATCGCGGCCCGATCATCCGGCAGAATACCCAAGTCGGTGATCGCACAGCCGAGCCGCCCGAGCATCGCCATCAGCATGAACCGGTTGGAATCGAAAAGCTGCGTCGGTCCACGCGGTGTGCCGGCGGCAACGATCTCGTTGCCGGTCGAGAACACCGCGACGCGGACACGGCGGCTGACGTCTACCCGGATCTCCCCCAGCGCGGCGGCGAGGGCGATGTCTTGGGGACGCAGGCGACGGCCGGCTTTCAAGACGACCGCCCCCGCTTCGACGTCCTCGCCCACGGGCCGCATATTGGCGCCGATCGTCAGACCGGCGGGAAGGATCACCGCGCCGGAATCGCCGAGCCGCACATCCTCCTGCATAAAGACCGTATCGGCGCCGGCCGGCATCGGCGCACCGGTGAATATCCGTACGGCCTCACCGGGCGCTACGGTGACCCTCTCCCCCGAACCCGCCTGGACCCGTCCGCTGATCTGAAAGCCGCGCTCCCCTGTCGCCGGAAGGTCGACGCCACGCATGGCATAGCCGTCGACGGCGGAATTGGCATAAGGCGGCAACGCTATCGACGCGATCAGGTCACGGGCGAGAATCCGTCGGTCCGCGTCACAGAGTGGAATCGATTCGGTTTCCGCCAGCGGCAGCACCCGCGATGTGATCAGTGCGACCGTCTCGGCCACCGTCATCATCGGTCTGCCGAATGCGAAGCAATCGTCCGAAAGTTGAGCCATCGTCTAAAACCCGTATTCGTCGCGCCATCGCCGGGAATGACCGGGCGCCCTGTAATGCGCACTATATGACATGGTAACAACACGCTAACCTTATGCCGCAATCTTCCGCGGCCGGCGACGCCGCCCACTCACATCATAGACTGGCAATAGGAACACCATGCAGGAATTGAAGGATCGCGCCTCGGTCGGCGTCGTCATGCCGGATCCCGGCAACGCGCGCCTGACGGAGCGGGTGACGGGCATCGACCAGACCGGCGCGCCGGTGGAACTCAGCGTCCCCGTCGAGCGCGCGCTGACGCTCTATCTCAACGCCCAGGAGATCGTCACGATGATGACGATCAACGACTATCCGGATTATCTGGCGCTCGGCTATCTGTTGAACCAGAACATGCTGAAGCCCGACGATGTCGTCACCAGCGTCGAATATGACGAGGATCTCGAGGTGGTGGTCGTCAGGACCGAGCGCGGCACCAATTACGAGCAAAAGCTGAAAAAGCGGACCCTGACATCGGGATGCGCGCAGGGCACCGCATTCGGCGACCTGATGGAGGCGCTGGATGACATCGAGCTGCCGACCGCGGAGCTCCGCACCTCGTGGCTCTACGCGATGACGAAAACGATCAACACGACCCCCTCGCTGTATCTGGAAGCCGGAGCGATCCACGGCTGCGTCCTTTGCGTGAAGGGCGAGCCGGTCTGCTACATGGAGGATGTCGGGCGGCACAACGCAGTCGACAAGATCGCCGGCTGGATGTTCAGCCACAAGATCGATGCGGCGGACAAAATCCTCTACACCACCGGCCGGCTCACCTCGGAAATGACAATCAAGACCGTGCGGATGGGCATCCCGATCCTGGTTTCGCGCTCCGGCTTCACCGCCTGGGGCGTGGCGCTGGCGCGGCAGGTCGGCCTGACGCTGGTCGGCCGTGCGCGGGGCAAGCGTTTCGCGGCGCTGTCGGGCGATGACCGGATCGTCTTTGACCAGGACATCGCGACCGTCGAGGACGAACCCTCGCGCAGCAAGCGAAAAGGCGCCGGCTATGACGAGTGATGCGACATTGCCGATCGGCGTCATCCTCGCCGGCGGTTTGGCGCGGCGTATGGGCGGCGGCGACAAGCCGATGCGGGCGATCGGCGGACGCACCATCCTGTCGCATGTCGTCGATCGCCTCGCGCCGCAATGCGCCGAACTGATCCTCAACGCCAATGGCGACCCGGCCCGCTTTGCGGCCTTCGACCTGCCGGTGGTCGCCGATACACTCGAAGACTTCCCCGGACCGCTCGCCGGCATTCTGGCGGCGCTCGACTGGACCGCGGAGAATCGGCCCGGCGCCGCATGGGTCGTAAGCGTGGCGGGCGATTGTCCGTTCCTGCCGCGCGATCTCGTTGCCAGTCTTGAGGAGGCTCGGGAGGCCGAGAACGCCGACCTAGCGGTCGCCGCGTCCGGAGGCTGGTCGCATCCGGTGATCGGTCTTTGGAAGGTGGCGTTGCGCGACGAATTGCGCGATGCCCTTGTCGGCGAAGACATGCGCAAGATCGACCGATGGACGGCGCGCTATCGCCTGGCGACCGTTGCCTGGCCGAACGAGCCCGTCGATCCGTTCTTCAACGCCAATACGGTAGAGGATCTGGGCGAAGCCGAAGCTCTGGCGACCCGTCTCGCCGATTGACAATCAGGCGGGCCGAAAACCCGCCTGTTTCAGCGCCTCGCGGCCTTCCGGCGCTTGCAGCGCCGACAGGAACGCCTGGACCGCGCTCCGCTGTTTCCGCGCCGAAACCAGCACGAAATCATAAGACTCCTCGGTGAGTGGGATGAAGCTGAGCCCCGCCGCTTGCGCCACCGGCTCGATCGTCACGCCCCAGTCGGCACGTGCTTGCGCGATCGCGGCCGCCACCGCGTTGTGCGAGCGCGGCTGGTTCCAGTAGCCGTCCGGACGATTTTGGCCCAGCAGCCGGTCGATCAGAATCCGCGTGCCCGCACCCTGATTGCGGTTGACCATCAGGCATTCCGGATCGGCGAGTGCGTTGGCGACGGCCTCGTTTGCGCCAGCGCCCTCGAAACGCGGGTCGCCGAGGCGGAACGCAATCCCCTGCATGCGCCGCCAGCCGGGAACGAGTTCCAGGCCTTCGACCAGGAACGGCGTGTTGTAGCTGTCGGTTTCAGGATCATAGAGATGGATCGGCGCAAGATCGCACTCGCCGCGCTTGGCCGCAGCAAGGCCGCCCAGACTGCCGACCGCGAGGGAGCGGACCGTCAGCCCGTCGCGGGCCAGCGGCGCCAGGATCGGGTCGAGGCCGGTGCAGTGGCTGCCGATGATGACCAGATCGGGAATCCGCACATGCGGCGTGAACACCGTGACCTCTGCTTGCGCCCCGGCGGGCAGATGATCGGCCAGCGCTTCGATACGCAAAAACCCGTCCGCTTGGGAAAACGAGGTGATGGCGCCGGATCCCTTTCCGGTCGGATAGGCGATCAACCCGTCATCGCTCTGAATGAGCGACACCATCGCGAACTCGGTGCGGCCCAGTTCGGACGCGATCCGCACGGGAACGCGCACTGATACCCGCGTCTCGGCGCGCGGCGGCAGGCCGGCCATGCGCCGCAGGATCGGCGCGATCATGTCGTGAAAGGTGAACATCGCGGATGTCGGGAACCCCGGCAGGATCACCACCGGCTTGTCGTCGCAGACCGCCAGACAAAGCGGCTTTCCCGGCTTCAGCGCGACGCCATGCGCGATGATCCCCGGTTCGCCCAGCCTATCGACGATGCGATGACTGACGTCGCCGGCGCCCTTCGATGTTCCGCCAGATAGGATGACCATGTCGTGCGTTTCCAGCGCCGCGCGCATCGCGGCTTCCAGCTTTTCCTCGTCGTCGGGAAACGCGCCGAGGAAATCCGGCACGCCGCCATTCTCGAAAATGGCCGCGGCGACGATCGCGCCGTTGGTATCGTAGACCGACGCTGGACCGAGCGGCTGTCCCGGCTGCACGAGTTCGTCGCCGGTCGACAGGACCGCCACCTTGACCTTCCGCACCGTCTCGACGCGGGCAATCCCACAGGCGGCGAGCATACCGATTTCGCGCGAGCCGATGCTGGTCCCCGCACGCAGCAGCAATTCGCCGCGCGCGATGTCCGAGCCCGCATAGGAAATGAACTGGCCGGCCGAGGCGGCGCGGCGGACTTCGACCGCCCCGTCTTCAAGGGGCTGCGTGTGCTCGACCATGACGATCGCGTCGGCCCCGCGCGGAACCATCCCGCCCGTCGAGATCGGCGTGGCCGTGCCGCTGGGCACCGACAATTTCGGAGCAATGCCGCAAGCGAGCGTCTCGGGATTGAGAGCCAGACGCGCAGGCTTGGCCTGGCCGCAGGTCGCCAGATCACCCGACTGCACCGCGAACCCGTCGACATTGGACCGATCGAATGACGGCACGTCGACGGGCGAGACGATATCGGCCGCAAGCACCCGGCCCAGAACGTCCTGAAGCGCGCATTGCTCGCTCGCCAACGCGCGCGGGAATACAGCCGCTTCGAAGCGTTGAAATGCCTCTTCGCGTGACAGGATCGACAGGAACTGCTCCTGCTCCACGCCCCCGCTGCGGGCGGTGGCCGGGGCGTTCGACGCGATTGTGAAATTCTTCGTCATGGCTCCTCATGGAGAGAAAATCCGGCAACCGGCGTACCAGCGGCATGGCCTTCGCTCATCGCGGGAATCAGGCACCATGCGTCGGCCGACACAAGCTGCGCCGGCGACAGGGCGCCGACCGAAAGCGGCGTCCAGGCGCGTTCCGTCTGCTTCAGTAAAACGATCTCCGTGACTCCGATTCCCGACGATATCTTGCGCGCCAGCGGCATGGATACCGGGTCTCGCCGTCTCGCTCCAGTCAACACGCGAAGAATCGGCTCGACAAGGGCCAGCCAGACCGCCAGCCCCTGATCCGGCTGCCCCGGCAAGGCGATCACCGGAATATGCCCGGCCCTGCCGAAGGCGGCGGTGCGCCCAGGTTGCAGCGCGATCCCGTGGGCGAAGCGTTCGCCGGCCTGAGCAATGGCGGCCGCCGTGTGGTCGTTCCGGCCCGCGCCCGTTCCACCGACGAGGACGATCAGGTCCGCAGGTTCGTCCAGAATGCCGTTCGCGGTGGAGGCCACATCGCGCTTGCACGAGACGCGCGCGACATCGGCGCCTGCCGCTCTGGCCCGCGCCGCGGCGAAATCGGCGGTGAGGCGCGCGGCATGGGCGGATTCCAGATCGATCAGGCGGACCAACGGCCGCCGCACGGGTAAACTCGCGAAACCGCCCCGCCGCGCGCAAAGAATGTCGAAGGCAGAGATCCTGCGCCCAGGGGTTGCCGGCAACTGCCCCACCGCGATGTCCTCGCCGGCGCGGCGCAGACCCTGTCCCGGAATGGCGTCGGTGAGGACCTGGACGAGCGGCGCTTGCGTATCGACCCCGTGAGCGTCGACAACGCAGTCGCATCCGTCCGGCAGGGCGTCGCCAACCTCGACCCAGACCGGGGGAACCGCCGGAACCGCGGGCGCGAAAGACGAGGCGCCGATCAGATCCCGCGCCACCAGTGCCCAGCCGTCGACCGCCGCTTCATCGCGCGGCGGACAGGCGTGCGCAGCCGGTGCGGGCTCCGCGGCGATCGCGCCGATCGCGTCATCAAGCCGCAGATCGACCGGCGCGACCGGCGCCAGCCCATCCAACAGCCAGTCCCGGACCACATCGAAAGCGGCCAGAGCCCCGCAGGTTTCCTCGAAAGACGTCATTTTCCCCGCGTCTCAGATAGCGACCCGCCCCATATAACAGCGATCGTTTGCAGGCATATCCCAATCACGGCGATTTCCGGAAAGCGCGGACGGAGGACGTGGGCGGTCGGTTCGAGACAGGGCGCCGTCGGTGTCTGGCCCGAAGCTCAGGCGTCAGACCATCATCTGCGCGTCGCCGTCGATGCTCAGGGCCTGTCCGGAAATACTCGAACCTTGCGCAGATGCCAGGAACACCGCCATCGCCGCGAGGTGCTGCGGCGGAATGAGCTTTCTGAGCGACGTCACCGCGAGAGCCGCCGCCTCGACCTCCTCGTAACTCTTGCCGAGCGCGGCCGCCTTGTTGGCGAACACCGATTGGATGCGCGGTCCATCGACGGAGCCGGGCAGGATCGCGTTGACGCGAATGCCGAACTCGCCGAGCTCGATGGCCAACGACTTGGTGAAGCCGACGACGGCCCATTTCGACGCGGCGTAGGGAGTGCGCATGGAAAACCCCAGCCGCCCCGCCAGCGACGCCAAGTTGACGATACTGGCGTTCGAACTCCGCTTGAGCAGCGGCACGGCCAGCCGGGTGCAGTTGAACTGGCCGGTGATGTTGACGTTAAGGGTCTGGTCCCACGCCTCGGGATCGATGCCCTCGACCCGCCCCGTCGGCCCGGCGATGCCGGCATTGTTGACCAGAACGTCGAGCCCCCCGAGCGTCTTCTCCACTTCCGCGAACAGCCGCGCAACATCGCCGCGATCCGAGACGTCGGCCCGGCTGGCGGTGACGCCCTCGAGGTCGGTTCCGGCCCCCTCCCCGTCGCTGATGTCGCAGTAATGCACGCGCGCGCCCCCGGCCTGGAAGGCTCGCACCATCTCCAGCCCGATGCCCGACGCGCCCGCCGTCACCAACACCCGCAAACCGGTAATGTCCGATACCATCGTCACTCTCGTTCTCAGATTGAGGCAGACGGCAGATTGCCGTTCGCCAGGATGAAATCCGCCGCGTCCCGGATATCCGCCGCCACGGCGGCGCGGGCCTCATCGGCCTGCCTTGCCTTCAGCGCCGCGATGAGCCGGGCATGGTGCTTGTGGGCCTCGACCTCTTTCAGCCGGCGCCCGCTGGCGCGCAGATCGAGGTTGATGACCGGCCCGACCTGGAGCCACAACCCGTCGATGATCTGTTGCAGTTGCGGCATGCCCGCCGCCGCATAGACGGCGAAATGCAGTTCCTTGTTGGCCTTCAGTGCGACCGCACCGTCAGGGTCGCGGTGCCGGCTCTCGGCGGCAAAGCGTTCGTGATGGGCGCAGGCGGCGGCGATCTGCGCGGCGTCGGCCCGTTCCGCCGCGAACTGAGCGGCGAGACCTTCCACTTCCATGCGGATGATCGTCAATTCGCTGAACCGCTCGCGGGTCATGATCGGGACCCGAATCGCCCGGTTCGGTAGGATTTCCAGCGCCCCTTCCGCCGATAGCCGGCCGACTGCCTCGCGCACCGGCATCGGACTGGTGCCGACGGCCTCGGCCAGGCCGCGCAGCGTGAACTTCTCGCCGGGCGCCACCTGCCCCGCCAGAATCAGCTCCCGCAGATCACGGTAGACGTGCTCTCCGAGCGTGACCCGCGACACCCGCGGCATCTTGTCGGCGATACCCGTCTCGACGACGCTCATGAAATAAATTCCTCGTTTGCCAACCTTATGGCTGGACTCAGACACGAAAGCACGTTTTCCTAGATGTGTCATGTGTGATCACAAATGACAATCTGAGTGGAGGGACAACAGGCCGTCCCCGCGGGTCCCGCGGATCACGAGCCGAGGGAGCCCCTTCAGACGGATCCATTGGGAGGAAGAAGAATGTCCAGTTCGCATATCCGGCCCCACCGCAGACAGGTCATCAAGGGCATCGGCACGGCGGCGCTCGTCGCCGGTCTCGGAACGCCCTTTATCGCCCGGGCACAAAGCGAGGTCGTCAAGATCGGCCATCTGACGCCGCTGACCGGCTTTCTCGGGCCCCTCGGCGAATATGCCCAGCTCGGCGTCCAGCTGGCGGTCGAGGAACTCAACGCCGCCGGCGGCATCGACGGCCGCCAGATCGAGCTCCTGATGGAGGACAGCGTCAATCCGGCCACGGCGTCGACCAAGGCCGAGCGCTATATCACCCGCGACAACGTCGCCTGCATCATCGGCGAAATCAGCTCGGCGTCCGGCCTCGCGATCGCGCAGGTCGTCGAACGGAACAAGAAGCTGTTCTTCAACACCGGCTGCAACTCCGATGCCCTGCGCGGCAGCGACTGCAGCCGCTACATGTTCCACGTCGAGGCGTCGAACTCCCAATATGTGAAGGGTGTCGGCTCGGCTTTCCTGCGCGACGGCCTCATCGACGGCAAGAAGATCTACTTCCTCACCGCCGACTACGCCTACGGCCAGGATCTTTCCCGCGTCGGCAAGAACTTCATCGAGGCCAACAACGGCACGGTCGCATGGGAGGATCTGGTTCCGACCGACGCCACCGATTTCAGCGCCTACATCCTGAAGATCCGGCAGGCGAAACCCGATCTCATCATCTCCAACCTCGCCGGAAATCAGATCACCAATTTCGTCAAGCAGTATACCGAGTACGGCCTCGACTTTCCCTATGGCGGTTTCGGCTTCGACACCGCCGTCGCCTGGGGCGCCGGCAAGGGCAATTTCGGCGGCGAATGGCCGGTGGTCTGGCATCACAAGCTGGAGAACCCCGGCGCGCAGGCGTTCGTCCAGGCCTTCACCGCCAAGTGGGGCAAACCGCCAGACAACCAGGCCTGGGGCGATTATCTCGCCACCAAGCTCGTCGCGCAGGCGATGACCGAGACCAAATCGACCGAGACCGACGCCGTTCTGGAGTATTTCGAGGGCGAGCCGAAACTCGACATCCTGAAGGCGCGCGAGGGATATTTCCGCAAGCGTGACCACCAGCTCATCCAGGAAATGTACACGATGACGGCCAAGCCGATCGATCAGCTGGAGGACGAGTGGGATCTGATGCTGCTCGGCGCGGCCGTGCCGGGCGAAGGCGACGATCTGGAGGCGATCGCGCCGACCGAGGCCGAGAACGCCTGTAGCTTCGACGCCGCATAGGCCCGTCGTATCGGGTTCGTCGGCGCGGCGCCGCTCGTCGCGCCGACGGGTTTTGAAGTCTTCCGATCATCGCTGAGGGTCGTACCTTGCCCCTGGAAGCCGTCTTTGTCCTCGAACAGGTCGTCAACGGCCTGTTCGTCGGCGTCAATTATCTGCTGATCGCACTCGGCCTGTCGCTGATCTTTTCGCTCGGCGGCATCGTCAATCTGGCGCATGGCGGTTTCTACGCGATCGGCGCCTATCTGGTCGTCCTGCTGTTCGACACACTCGGTTATTCCGCCTTCGTGGCCGCGCCACTCTTGGTGGCCGTTATCGGCGTGGGGGTCGAACGGGTGTTCCTGCGGCCTTTCTACAAGGCCGATCCGGCGTTGAGCCTGCTGCTGACCTTCGGGCTTGCCATGGTCATCGAGCAGTCGCTCCGCATGATCTTCGGCGCGAGCCCCCGTCCCTTTTCGATCCCGCAATTTCTCAGCGGCCAGATCTTTATCGGCGACTTCATCTATTCGCGCTATCGCTTCGCCATCCTGATCGTCGCCACCGCCGCCGTGGCCGGTCTCTGGCTGCTCTTGCAGCGAACGCCGTTCGGCCGGATCGTGCGGGCCGGCATCCAGGCGCCCGACATGGTCGGCGCGCTCGGCATCTCCCTGAAGCCGTATCTGACCGCCGTCGCCGCCCTTGGCCTCGGCCTCGCCGGACTGGCCGGGACGATGATGGCGCCCATCACCGGCATTCATCCGGCGATGGGAGCGGAGATTCTCATCCCCGCTTTCGTGGTCGTGGTGATCGGCGGCCTGGGGTCGTTCTGGGGGGTGATCGTCGCAGCGCTCCTCGTCGGAGTGGTCCGAGGGCTGACCATCTATTTCTATCCGCCGGCCGCCGAAGCCTCGATGTACATCTTGATGCTGCTCGTGCTGCTCGTCAGGCCTCGCGGCCTGTTCGGCGAGCGGATCGCCAGGTTCGAGTAGGGCGCTCCCATGCTGTCACGGTCTCTCAACATCGTCATCGCATTGGCGGCGCTTGTCATCCTGCCATTCTTCATGGAAGCGATTGGTCTGACGGTCGATTCCGCCATCGACGTCATCGTGCTCGCCACAGCCGCGCTCGCGCTGAATCTTTTGTTCGGCTACACCGGGCTGATCTCCTTCGGCAACGGGCTGTGGTTCGGCATCGGCGTCTACGCCGCCGCGCTGGCCCATCTCCACTGGTTTCCCGACCAGATGCTGCTGCCCGCGCTGATCTCGATCGCCGCCGTTGCGGTCATGGCCACCGCCCTCGGCTTCCTCATCTTGCGGCGCAAGGGCGTCTATTTTTCGCTGCTGACCCTCGCCCTGACCGCCCTCGGCTACGCCATCGCATTTCGCTGGACGGAGGTCACCGGCGGTGAAAACGGCCTCGGCGGCATCACCCGTCCAAGCCCGTTCGGTCTCTCGACGGTGAACAGCGACTCCTATTACGTGCTCGCCGCCGTCGTGGTCTTCGCCGTATTCTTCGGACTGCAGCGCTTCGTCCGCTCGCCGATCGGCACGGTTCTCGTCGCAATCCGGGAAAACGAGGAGCGCGCGCGCTTCCTCGGCTACGCGACACCGTCCTACAAGCTGATCTGTTTCGTCGTCTCGGCGACTGTCACCGCCCTTGCCGGCGTCCTGTTCCTCTTCCATCACCGGTTCGCTTCGGCCGACCCCGTCTCACCGGCCTTTTCCGGCGAACTCCTCGCGATGGTGCTGATCGGCGGCTCGCGCAGCTTCCTCGGACCAGCCCTCGGCGCGCTGTTCTACGTCCTGTTCCGCGAGTTCCTGTCGCAATGGACCGGCGATTGGCTGTTCTATTTCGGCCTGCTGTTCGTCGGTTTCATCATGTTCTCGCCCTCCGGTCTCGTCGGCGTGGCCGGGCGCATCATCGGCCCGTTCCTGCCGAAGCGCACGGGCGCCGCCGCGATGGCCAACCGCAGCATCGCCGAAGGCGAACCGCTCCCCGCCTTTCTGCGCCGCAAGGATGCCGACCGCGAGCCGCTGCTTCGCGTCGCCGGGTTGGCCAAGAATTTTGGCTCCGTCCAGGCGGTGCGCGACGCAAGCTTCATCGTCCGCAATCGAACCCTGCATGCGCTGATCGGTCCCAACGGCGCCGGCAAGACGAGCGCGTTCAACCTCATCTCCGGCATGTTCGCGCCCAGTCGCGGCAAGGTGACCCTTGGCGATGAGAGCATTGCGGGCCTGCCGCCCGAGGCGGTCTGCCGCCGGGGTTTGGCCCGCTCGTTCCAGATCACCAATCTCTTCCCGACCCTCAGCGTCGAGGAGAACCTGCGACTGGGCGTCCAGGCCACCCACGCCAGCCGGTTCAATCCGTGGATCGGCGCGAAGGGGATCGCGGCGATCAATCAGGAGACTGCGGAGATCATCCGCTTTCTCGGCGTCCGCGGCATGGAGAGCGCCGAAGCGGGGGCGCTGTCCTATGGCGGACAGCGGGTGCTCGACATGGGGCTCGCCATCACCTCGAAGCCGCGCATGCTACTGCTGGACGAGCCGTTGGCCGGACTGGCCGCGGCGGAGCGCGAACGGATCGGCCGCCTGATCCGCCAGATCGCCGACGACATCCCGGTGCTCCTGGTCGAACATGACATCGACCGCGTCTTCGACCTGGCGGATGCGGTTACCGTGATGAATGGCGGCGAGGTCCTCGTCGACGGGAACGCGGAAGAGGTTCGCACCGACAAGCGCGTGCAGGACATCTATATCGGCTCGGGCGTCGCCGCGCTTGCCGCGCGCGAACTGGTCTCGGCCGCCCGGCCGGAACTGCTGCTCGGCCTCAAGGGGATCGATACCTTCTACGGCAAGAGCCAGATCCTTTCGGACGTCTCGCTGGACGTCCATCACGGCGAGATCGTCGCCCTGCTGGGCCGCAACGGGGCGGGCAAGACCACCTTGCTGAAGACGTTGATCGGCATCGCCCCGCCCGCGACGGGCGAGGCGACCTTGGCTGGCGAAAACATCGCCGGCCTTACCTCTGCAGAAATCGCGCGCCGGGGGGTCGGATACGTCCCGCAGGGCCGGGGGCTGTTTTCCGGCATGTCGGTGCGCCAGAATCTCGAATTGGGGCGCCTGCGGCGGCTGACCGGCAATGGCCGCCACTGGACCGAGGAGCGGGTGCTCGAATTCTTTCCCCGGCTTCGCGAACGGCTCGACATCGATGCCGACCGCCTGTCGGGCGGCGAGCAGCAGATGGTCGCGGTGGCCCGCGCACTCGTCGGCGACACCCGCCTGTTGCTGCTGGACGAACCGTTCGAGGGATTGTCCCCGGCGATCACCGAAGAGCTGTTCGATGCCTTCGACAAGCTGCGCAGCGAGGTTTCGATCCTGATCGTCGATCATCATCTCGATCTCGTGCTCAATCTCGCCGATCGGGTGACGGTGCTCGAACGCGGTCGCGTCGTGCATGAAGGACCAGCCCGGCCGCTGGCGCGCGATCTCGATCTGCGCCGGGAGGTCCTTTGGCTCTGAACGGCAAGGAGAATCCATGACCAAGATCGCCATCGTCGGTTGCGGCCTGATCGGCCGCGCCTGGGCCATCACCTTCGCCCGCGCCGGGCACGACGTCGCGCTGTTCGACCGCCAGGACGGCGCTCCCGAAAGCGCGCGGGCCTATATCGCCGAGGTCCTGCCATCATTGGCCGAATTCGACCTTTTGAACGGCGCGACGCCCGAGGCCGTGCTTCGCCGCATCGCCCTGGCGCCCTTCCTGCCCGCCGCGCTCGACGGCGCGGTGCATGTGCAGGAGAACACGCCCGAAGATCTGGCGATCAAGCGCGCGGTCTTCAGCGAACTGGAACAGCATGCCGACGCCGACGCGGTGCTCGCCTCATCGACCTCGGCGATCCTGCCGTCCTTGTTCAGCGAGCATCTTCGCACCCGTGAGCGCTGTCTGGTCGCCCATCCGATCAACCCGCCCTATCTCGTACCGGCCGTGGAAGTCGTTCCGGCGCCCTGGACCAGCGCCGACGCGCGCGATCGGACCGCGAGTTTGATGCGCCAGGCCGGCCAGTCGCCGATCGTGATGAAGCGCGAGATCGACGGCTTCGTCATGAACCGCATGCAGGGGGCGTTGCTCGAAGAAGCGTTTCGCCTCGTTCATGACGGCTTTGCCGATCCAGAGGACGTCGACATCGGCATTCGGGAAGGCTTGGCGCTACGCTGGAGTTTCATGGGGCCGTTCGAGACCATCGACCTCAACGCCCCCGGCGGCGTCCGCGACTACGTGACGCGCTACCAAGGCATCTACGAAACCATCGCGCCATCGCAGCGCCGGCGCGTCGATTGGGCCGGCCCGGTTATCGAGACGGTCGAAAAGGACCGCCGCGAGCGCTTGCCTGAAGACGAGTTAGGCGCCCGGCAGCAATGGCGTGACCGGCGCCTGATGGCCCTTGCCGCGCACAAGCGGCAATCCGACCGCGACATCAAATCCTGAAGGAGACGGCTATGGCCCAACGCAAAGTCATCATCACCTGCGCCGTCACCGGCGCAATCCACACGCCGACCATGTCGCCGCATCTGCCGATCACGCCGGATGAGATCGTCACCGATGCCGTGGCCGCCGCCGAAGCCGGCGCGGCGATCCTGCATCTCCACGCCCGCGATCCTGAGACCGGCAAGCCGGATCAGACGGTCGAGGCTTTCGCGCGCTTCCTGCCGCGCATCAAGCAACAGACCGGGGCGGTCATCAACATCACCTCCGGCGGCAGCCCCTACATGAAGGTCGAAGAACGCATCCTGCCGGCGGCGCGGTTCAAGCCGGAGGTCGCATCCCTCAACATGGGGTCGATGAATTTCGGCCTGTTTCACCTGCTCGACAAATACAAGGAGTTCCAGCATCCGTGGGAGAAGGAACACCTCGCCAACACGCGCGATCTCGTCTTCCGCAACACCTTCAAGGACATCGAGTACATCCTGGAGACCTGCTACGATAACGGCACGCGCTTCGAGTTCGAGTGCTACGACATCGGGCATCTCTACAATCTGAAGCATTTCCTCGACCGGGGTCTGGTGAAGCCGCCGCTGTTCGTGCAGTCCGTCTTCGGCCTGCTCGGCGGGATCGGGCCGCACCCGGAAGACGTCATGCACATGAAGCGGACGGCCGACCGGCTGTTCGGGGATCAGTATCGCTGGTCGGTACTCGGCGCCGGCCGTCACCAACTGGCCATCGCCGCACAGGCCGCGGCGATGGGTGGAAATATCCGCGTCGGACTGGAGGACTCGCTATGGGCCGGTGCCGGCAAGCTGGCGACCTCGAATGCCGATCAGGTTCGCCTGGCCCGCTCCATCATCGAGGGCCTGGGGCTGGACGTGGCCTCGCCCGACGAAGCCCGCGAAATCCTGCAGCTCAAGGGCGGCGACAAGGTCGACATCTGATCCCTGCACCCGCCCGGGACGGCCTGGCGTTCAGACCTTCGGGCGTTTGGGGCGGCGCGGCTTGCCCTGGGGCTTATCCGAGGTTGGGGCGCCGTCCTGGCGCTTGCCTTGATAGGGCTTCTTGCCGCGCGGCTTGCCCGACGGCCCCCTGCCCGCGCGCGCTCCGCCATCGCCGGGTGAATCGGTCATCGAGATCGTGATATCGTCGCCGTCGCTGACCTCGGCCGCGGCGGCGAATTTTTTGGCGACACTCTCGCTGATCTCGACCTTGGTCTCGCGGTCGAAGATCTTGATCGCACCGATCTCTTCGCGGGTGATCTTGCCGCGCCGGCACAGCAGCGGCAGAATCCATTTTGGATCGGCATTGTTGCGCCGGCCGACATCCATGTGGAACCACACCGTGGGGCCGCCGCGCACGTGCTCCTTGCCGCGCCCCGGCGTTCGGTCACGACCGGCCGCGTAGTCCTTGCCGGCCTTCGGATCGGGGCCGAAGCCGGGATCGAAGACGTCCTCCGGCGACGGCAGGTGCGAACGATAGAGCCGCGCCAATGCCGCAGCGATCTCTTCGGGCGATCGTGTCGCCAGCAAATTGCGCGCGGCGGCCAGATCGTCCTCGCTGGCCTCCTGGGTCAGGATCGGATCGGACAACAGCCGCTGCTCGTCCAGCCGGCGAATGTCGTCGGCGGAGGGGGCTCCACCCCATGTCGCCTGGATCCGGGCCTCTGCCAGAAGCCGCTCGGCCTTGCGGCGTCGCGAAATCGGCACCAGCAGCACCGACACGCCCTTGCGGCCGGCGCGGCCGGTTCGGCCGCTGCGGTGTTGCAGGGTTTCGGCGTCGCTCGGCAGATCCGCGTGGACGACGAGGCCGAGGCTCGGCAGATCGATGCCCCGCGCCGCGACGTCGGTGGCCACGCACACCCGCGCCCGCCCGTCACGCAGCGCCTGCATGGCCTGATTGCGCTCGCTCTGGCCAAGTTCGCCGGACAGCGTCACGGCCGAGAAGCCGCGCTCCAAAAGTCCCGAAGAGAGATGGCGCACCGCCTCACGCGTGTTGCAGAAGACGATTGCGCTCGGCGCGTCCGCCAGACGCAGCACATTGACGATCGCGTGCTCCATCTCATTCGGCGCGATACGAATGGCGCGATATTCGATATCCACATGGCCGGCGGCGCCGCGTGTCGCCTCGATGCGCAGCGCGTCGCGTTGATAGCGCTTGGCCATGGTGGTGATTGTCTTCGGCAAGGTCGCCGAGAACAACAGGGTACGACGCTCGCGCGGCGTCGCCTCGAGCAGAAATTCCAGATCCTCGCGGAAGCCGAGATTGAGCATCTCGTCCGCCTCGTCCAGGACCAGGGCCTTGAGCCCGCCGATCCGCAGCGCGCCGCGCTCCAGATGATCGCGCAGGCGGCCGGGCGTTCCCACCACGATGTGGACACCCTGGGCCAGCTTCCGTTTCTCTGCACGCGGGTCCATGCCGCCCACGCAGGTCACGATCTGCGCGCCGGTTTGCGCATAGAGCCAGGTCAGCTCGGTGGTGACCTGCATCGCCAATTCGCGCGTCGGCGCGACGATCAGCGCCAGCGGCTCGCCGGCCGGCCCCAGCCGCTCCGCGTCACCGAGCAGCGTCGAGGCGATCGCCAGGCCATAGGCGATGGTCTTGCCCGATCCGGTCTGCGCCGAGACGAGGAGATCGCGCTCTGCCGCCTCCGTCTCCAGAACCGCATCCTGGACGGGCGTCGGGTCTTCGTAGCCGCGTTCCGCGAGAGCGCGGGCCAGCGGGGGGCTCGTTGGGCGAAACGCCATGGGGCAGTCCTTGCATAGTGTCGGTCGCGGCATCGCATGGAGCATGCGACGTGCGCCCCGGCGCGTTTGCGCGCTTTGCTATGGCACAGGCCGTTACCAGGCTCAATCGACGCGGTATTCGCTCTTCCGCACAATCAGGCAGGAAGCGGCCGGCTCTGGGAGGATGCGATCAGCTCAGATAGCGCTTGACGTCCTCAGCCAGCGACATGGGATCGAACGGCTTGGCGATCAGGCCGGCCGCCCCGAGCGAGAGAAAGCGCTCGACCTCGTAGCTCTGGGTTCTGGCGGTGATGAACACGACCGGGCACGAGGCCGTCCTGACGTCGCTCCGGAGGGCCTTGAGGGTTTCGGGACCGTCCATTCCAGGCATCATCACGTCGAGCAGGATGAGGTCGGGCTGCCACGCCGGCGCCGCCATGAGCGCATCGGCCCCGGAGGAACAGGTTCTCACCTCGAATGCCGGATCCAGCTCCAGCGACATTTCCGCGACTTCGCGGATATCCGCCTCGTCATCGACATAAAGGATACGGTATTTCGACATAGGCTCACGCGGCCCCCTGCTTGATGAGATCATTTTGCTTCGACCGCTTGAAGGTCAGGGATTTGATCAATCTGGCCATCGATACCTCCGACGTCTTCGTTTTTGTCATCGCGGCATGCACTCTCGACGCCAGATCGTCGTCGATCTCGTAGGCCGAGAAGATGACGATCGCCGTATCGGCGGGGATGTCGCTCAGCAGGCTTGCCCCCGTGCCGTCCGGAAGGGAAAGATCGAGAATGATGAGATCGAAGTGCGCGGCACCGAGTTTCTGTCGCGCTTCCGCGACCGTCCGGGCGCCGGTGATATCGACCCCGTCGCCAAGGCTGGCGGAAATCACCTGCAAAACTCCCTCATCGTCTTCCACATGCAGGATTTTAGGGCCGGCTCTCAAATCGTCCGCCGCGATATCTCGGATGACGGACGTAAGGCGATTGGAATCGATCGGCTTCGCAAGCCAGTCGACGATGCCGACCGCCTGGCCGTTGAGTGTTTTCCGTGTCTCGTCGGCGATGGCTGAAACGACGATCACCGGCAGATCGGCGCAGCGATGCATCGATCGCAGTTCATCGTAGAGCGCAATGCCGGACCCTCCGCCAAGTTTGATGTCGAGGGTCATCGCCATGTAGTGGTTCTTGGTGAGATAGGCCCGCGCTGTTGCGACATCGGGCGCGATATCCGTCGCGATTCCCAGTTCGTCGATCATATGCGCGATCACCGCCGCGACATCGGCGTCGTCTTCGCAGATGAGGATGCGCTTTCCCCCGGTGACCCGGCTGAAAACCTGGACGACTTCCTCTCCGCTGTTTTTCGCGCCCCGCGCCTCTGGCAGATCCACATGGAAAATGGTGCCGACACCAACCTCGCTGTCGAATGAAAGCTGACCGCCAAGGCGTTCGGCGATCGCCTTGGCGATGCTGAGCCCCAGACCTGTGCCGCCCTTCGCCCGGGTGTCGGAGGCGTCGGCCTGCTCGAACTTGCCGAAGATCCGCTCTCGGAAGGCTTCGGGAATACCGGCTCCCCCGTCCTTGACCGAGATACGAAGATAATCCGTCGAACGGGTTAGGCGCACCTCGATCTGGCCGTTCTGCGGCGAAAACTTGATGGCGTTGGAAAGTAGATTGGCAATCAATTGATAGAACCGGTCCGGATCGACGACGGCCACGGCTCCAGGTGCCTCGTCCCTGATCTCGATGGAAACGCCGCGATCGCTGAGATAGTCCCGGCTCGCTTCCACCGCCTCCTCGGTCAGCGAACGAAGCTGCAGCGGGCGGGGGGCGAACGGCATGTTCCCGGTTTCGATCTTCTCGATGTCGAGAATGTCGTTGATCAACCGGACGAGGCGTTCGCTGTTCGAATGGGCAATCGCGATGAGCTTTGTGGCCTTGGACGACATTTCGCCGGCCGCCCCGGCCGCGACAAGGCCGAGCGAACCGCGAATCGAGGTTAGGGGTGTGCGCAATTCGTGACTGACGGTGGAAATGAAATCGTTGCGGAGCTGCTCGTTACGCTTTTCTTCGGAAATGTCGAACAGCGTTCCATCCCAAACCAACGTTCCGGTCTGGTCCCGGCGCGGTTCGGCCGAGGCCCGCATCCAGAGCATCCGGCCATCCGGCCGGGTGAATTCGGTCTCGATCGTCCAGGGAGCACCGCTTTCCGCCGATTGCGCGAGCAACAAGGAGAGACGCTGCATGGTCTTGGGAGGAACCATCCCGGTCAGCATCTCCGGCTTGGCAAGCGCCTCTTCCGCAGAGATTCCGATCACGCGCTTCGCGCCGCCCGACAGGTATCTGAGCTTCGGCATTTTGGGCGAGGCAAGCGACATTTGAAAGAGAACGCCAGGCGCGTTGTTGGCCACCGCCTTCATCTGGGCTTGGCTGTCGAGCAGCGCCGCCAGAGCCCAACGGCGTTGCTGTTCCCTCAGAAAGAGGATGCCGAAGACGATCACGCCTAAAAGATTGGTCGGCACGACGTAGGAGAGGATTTTGACGGCAATTTTCGGGTCGCTGATGGGCAGGAGAAACGTAACGCTAAACACCGGCACCGCAGCTGCCACGGTCGCAACGGCAAGAATAATCGTGAAATCGAGACGGACCTTTTTCCTGAAGTGAATCCAGAGCCAGCCGAGAGTTGCGAATACGGCGACCAGCGTGATGCTAGCCACCCCGGTTAAAGCCCCTGCTCCGCCTTCCGATATACGGAAGATCGACAGCGTGAGCACGGTGAAAACGACGCTGACCGGCCCGCCGATGATCGCGGACAATGCGATCACGACATTCCGGGCATCGATGAAAATGCCGGGCGCGGGACTGACCGGCGATAACATGCTGATGAGGCCGGTCAGGCTGAAAACGATGCCCAAGAGTATGCCCTTAAGCCAGAACATTCGGTCGAGCCGATCGCCGACGAAGTTGACGCACAAAACCGCAAGCGTGATGACTGAGGCGCTTTCGATCAGGTTCACGACTGGCATTGTGACGGTCTCATGTACTTGGTGGTCGAAGGAGGCGTAAACGCCGTCGGTCTTGCGGAACGATCGGTCATTTAGACCGCGTCGCCGGAAGGTTGGTGTGCCGCCCGGCATTCAGGCGCGGCATTGGGATAAGCGATAAGCGATGACTGGCTCTGCTTGATCGCGCGGTGCCATTTCTACCACGAGCCAATTCACCGACGATCGTGCAGCCCCATCGTCCATGCGGTCTTGCAGAGCGGTCGCTCATCTCTGTCAGCGACTGCGGAACCGGGTGGCGCGGTGGGCAAATTCCATTGCTGTCGATCACGCTCTGGCGCCGCCGTAATGCACGACTTCCGGATCTTTCCCACCTTCCGCGATCATCAGAATCGTGTCCACGATCTGATCGTCCGGCGTTCTGGATTTCACCAGGCTCTGCCGTATGCGCGGATCCTTCTTGGAAAGATCGCTGGCCGACAAGACGATAACCGGCACGCCGGTGTCGGCCAGGCGCTCGTGATCGAGCAACCCGAGGCCATCCCCGTCCGGCAGCTCCAGGTCGATGATCACGAGATCGAATTCCTGGTCGTCAAGCCGCTGCCTCGCGCTAGCACAAGTTGACGCGTTTATCAGCATCACGCGATCCTTCAGTGAGGCGGCCAGTACCTCGCTGAAGTCCTTGTTGTCTTCGATATGAAGCGCTTTCGGCAGGTTCCGAGTGGCGTCGGTCAACGCGCTGTTCTCGATAGCCAAGACATCCGCATGCGACCGCATATCGAGAGCGGGAAGTTCGATCCAGAAGGTGGAACCCTCGCCGGCTTGACTGTCGAACCCGATGGTTCCCCCCATTTTTTCGATGAGCTGCTTGGAGATGTGCAAGCCCAGGCCCGTGCCCCCCTTCTCGCGCGTCGCCGAGCCATCGGCCTGTGAGAATCGGCTGAAAATCCTCGACCGGAACTCCGGCAAGATCCCGGTGCCATGATCGACGACCGAGACGCGCACGGTCTCGCCGAGGACCTCGAGGCGCACATCGACCGTGCCGGAGCGCGGTGAGAATTTGGCGGCGTTCGACAGGAGATTGGACAGGACTTGCTGGAGCCGCGCCTGATCAACATCGACAAAAAACTCGGCTTTCGGCCGCTCGAACTCCAGGGAAACGTCGAACTGTTCGGCGTAGGCCTCGTTCGCCTCGACCGCCTGAGCGACCAGGGATCCAAGCTCCTCGGCCTTCCTTTCGATATGCATGCTTCCGTCCGCGATCTTTTCGAGATCGAGGATGTCGTTGATGAGAAAGATCAGCCGCTCACAGTTTTTATGCGCGATCGTCAAGAGTCGCAGCACGTTGGTGGGAAGATCTTTCGACATCGCGCCGACGACGAGACCGAGAGAACCGCGGATCGAGGTCAGGGGCGTTCGCAACTCGTGACTGACCGTGGCGATGAACTCGGTCTTCACCCGATCCATTTCCTTGCGGTCGCTGATGTCCTGGATCTGGGAAATGAAATATTCCGGTTTGCCCTCGGCGTCCTTCGGCAGGGAGACGCTCAACTGCCCCCAAACCGAATGGCCATCCTTGTGGATATACCGTTTCTCAAGCTGATAGGTCTGGATGTCCCCGCTCAGAAGCTGATCGACGAGCACGAGGTCGGTTTCCAGATCGTCGGGATGGGTGATCGACTGGAAATCCAGTTGTCGGAGTTGATCTTCGCTGTAGCCGAGCAGCTTGCAGAGTGCCTCATTGACCCTGAACCACCGTCCATCGAGGTCGACCAGGGCCATGCCGACGGGCGCATGCTCGATGGCGGAGCGCAGCTTTTCCTCGCTTGCTTGCATCGCCGCTTCGGCGGACTTCAATTCCGTGATCTCGGTCTGGGTGCCGATCATCCGCAAAGCGGTTCCATCGGAAGCGCGTTCGATAACGATCGCATCGGACCGCAACCAGATCCACTGTCCGTCCTTTCGGCGAATCCGGTACTCGGACTGGGAGCGCGGCGCCCGGCCCTCCATGCAAGCGTCGTCGGCGGCCTTCACCGTAGCGATATCCTCGGGATGGATGCGGGACAGCCATTCCCGCTGAGCATCGATTTCTTCTTGGCGATCGAAGCCGAGCATCGACTTCCAAGTATCGGAGACGAAGGACGTCCCGCGCGTCAGGTCGATATCGAAAACGCCGATACTGGCGCCTTCGAGCGCAAAGTTCCAGCGTTTCTCGGCTTCTTCGAGCGCCAGGGTGACGCGTCGCTGCACGGTGACGTCGCGGATGATGGCGGTGTATCGCAATTCGCCGGCTTCGGTGAACCAGTCATTGAGTTGCACATCGAGAAACAGTTCGGCGCCATCCTTCCGCCTGGCTTCCACCAGATTGGGGAGACGGTCGGTTTCCGGCTCCTGCTCGCCACGCTTGTGGAACTGGGCAAGGCTGCTCGCGTCGAAGCCATCGAGCAAGCGCGCGATCGGACCCCCGACGACTTCGTCGGCGGGAAAGCCAAAAATCAGCTCGGTGGCGCGATTGGCCGAGCGCACCTCGCCATTTCGGTCGAGCAGGATGATGGCGACGACGGCGGTGTCGACGATGGAACGGTTCTCATGTTCGCGGGCAGCGATCTCCCGCGTCTTCAAGGCGACAGTCCGCCGGATGGACGCTTCGCGACGGACGTAGGAAATCTGCAACGCGCCGAACAGCGCCGACAGAGCGATGCCGCCGAGAAGGACCAGCAACGGTTCCCCGCGGGTCACGCTCGCCTCGAACGCCGGCGTGCTTTCCCAGACCACGGTCCAGCGTTGCTCCATGGCCGAAATCACCTTCGTGATCTTGTAGGCCGCCGGCGCCGCGGTGCTGTCGCCGGCTTTGCTGGAGAAGATAAGCTGATCGCCGTTCGCGACCTCGCCGTCATAGACCGTCAGGTGAAGGTTGGTTCCCTGGCTCGACGTCAATTCGCCGAGAAACCGATTGCTGATGAAGGGAGCGTATATCCAGCCTCGAAAAGCTTGCCTGCGGGCCGCCACTGAATCGAGGCGCGGGCCATTGCGATAAAGCGGTCGCAGCAGCAAAAATCCGGCGCTTCTGGTCGAATCCTGAACCAGGAAAATCCGTTTGGTGATCGTCGCCTTCCCGGTATCGCGAGCGGCGGCCGCACCGTTTCGGCGATTGTCCTCGAAGGCGATGTTCAGACCGAGCGCCTTTCTATTCGGCGCAAGCGGCTCGATGAAAGTGATCGCGAAAACGTCCGGTGACGGCGTATCGGGATGGACAGCGAATTCGGGTACGCCCTGGAGCCGCATACGTGCTTCGAAGGAAGCGACGTCGCCCAGGCCGATCGGCTCGATATAGCCGATCCCGTTGATGCCCGGCAGAGTCCTTTCTATGTCGAGCTCGTCGACATAGGTCCGCCATTCGTCGAGAGAGACGGTTTCGGATGCTGCGAACAGACCGGCGCCGCCGTCCAGACTGCGTTTGTAGGATTCCAGCCGATCCCGCAAAGCGTGGGCGCTGTCCTCCGCCAGCGTTTCAAATGCCGCGTGATTGCGTTCGAAGGTGATCTCGCTCGTCAACTTCCACGCATAGAAGGTCACGCCCAGCGGGACGATCAGGCTCAGCATTGCAACCATCGTAAAGCCGGCGACCGGACCACCCGACCACCGCACACTCCACGGGCGCCACGGATTGAGAAGCCCGATCGGCACGAAAATCAGAACGCCGAGTATGTCTCCTAACCACCATGTCAGCCAATTGCCGAGCAACGCATCCGCTGAGAGGATGCCACTGACATAAAGCGTCGCGACGCCGACGCTGGCGGCGACAAGACAGGCGAGCGGACCGCAGATCGCGCCGAAAAACGTGAGATCTTTCAGACCTGAAAATTGCACCGGAATGCCGAAAAACCGACGCACCAAAGTTGCCGCCAGCAATGCCTGCAATGTCGATCCGACCGCGACGAGCCCTGCGACGGTCATCGCCAGAAGGTCAGGGCTGCTTTGATGGATCCCGCCACTCACGACGGCGTTCAATACGAGGGATCCGAGGAAGACGCCTGGCCAAAGCGCTCGTCCATAGAGCAACAGCCCCACCGTCGCGATTCCGGATGCCGGCCAGATGATGGTTGCGTATCCGGGTGGAACGGCAAGCTGGAGACCAAGCGCCCCGCCGAGAACATACAGCAGCGCCATGAGCGCCACGCCGCCCAATTTTCGCCTGCTCAAGATCGACATGTCAGGTAGCGCGCGCATAAGCGGGTACTCGATTGCAATGGGCGCCGACCGTAGCCCTACAATACTTAAAGACTTCTCATCATAACGCGACGATCGTAATCATATCGCTTCGATCGTGAATGTCCGTATGCTTACGTTACGAATAAACCGCAATTTCACCTTGAATATTACGTGAGCCGTCGCGAATTCGCGGGATCGACTTGAATCGCTGTCATGCGCACAGCCTGGCCAAACCCTGACCTGCCGGAGGGCCGCTCCCCGCCTTCTCCGCGCGGCGGCCGAACGGTTGATCTGAAGGGAGCCGCGCCCCTCTGCATTCACCTCGCCGCCGAGCGAAGTTTTGCACGTCAGCAAGTTTTGCAACCGGTTGCAAAACTATCTCGCTTGTGTTTGTCTTGGATCAGCGACCCGAACCGGTTGGCCGTTTCCGTTCGCGAAAAACAGGGAGGACGATCACAGTGAAAAAACTCATCTCGAAATTCCTTGGCGCGACCTTCGCCGCTTCGCTGGCGGCGACCGCCATGGTCGGAGCCGCGCAGGCGGAAGGCGAGCGTTTTGTGCTGGTCAGCCACGCGCCGGACAGCGACAGCTGGTGGAACACCATCAAGAACGCCCTCGCCTTGGCCGGCGAGCAAATGGGCGTCGAAGTTGAGTACCGCAATCCAACGACGGGCGACATCGCGGACATGGCCCGGATCATTGAACAGGCCACGGCCACGAACCCCGACGGCATCATTACCACGCTGGCCGATCCCGACGTCCTGAAGGGGCCGATCGAGGATGCCGTCGCCAAGGGTATTCCGGTCATCATCATCAACTCCGGCACACCGGAGCAGGCAGCGGAACTCGGCGCGCTGATGTATGTCGGCCAGCCCGAATACGATGCCGGCCTCGCCGCAGGTCAGCGGGCCAAGCGGGACGGCGTCGCATCGTTCCTTTGCGTGAATCATGTGGTGTCGAACCCGGTCGTGGGCGAACGCTGTCGCGGCTTCGCCGACGGCCTCGGGGTTGACCTCGGCGATTCGATGATCGATTCCGGCCAGGACCCCGCCGAGATCAAGAACAAGGTCATGGCCTACCTGTCGGCCAATCCGGACACCGACGCGATCCTGACCTTGGGGCCGACGTCCGCCGACCCGACGATCGAGGCGGTCAAGGAAAACGGCATGGCCGGCCAGATCTACTTCGGGACGTTCGATCTCGGCACCGAGATCGTGAAGGCGATCAAGGACGGCACGATCCAGTGGGGCATCGATCAGCAGCCCTTCCTGCAGGCTTATCTGCCCGTGGTCGTGCTCACCAACTACAAGCGCTACGGCGTTCTGCCGGGCAACAACATCAATTCCGGCCCGGGCTTCGTCACCAAGGACGCCTTGGAGATGGTCGAGAAATACGCTGGCGAATACCGCTAGAGCTTAGGCTGGCGCAGCCCTCGGGCCGCCTCGCGACACACCGCATCGCGGCGCCGAAATCGGCGCCGCGATCTCACCAGATCGAAGGAACAATGGGACGCACGCCATCCGTGCTCCATCGGTTCGACCGCTGACGCGGTTGGGAGGAGAGACATGGCCGATCAACCGTCGCCTCAAGTGCAAGCCACCCCGGATGTGGACGAGCGGATCCGCAAGCGCTCACCGCTTCGAACGGCCCTCATGCGGCCGGAACTCGGCGCGATCTGCGGCACCATCCTGGTTTTCTTCTTCTTCATCGGCGTTGCCGGCGACAGCGGCATGTTCGCCCCCGAGGGCATCGTCAACTGGGGCGTCGTCTCCGCCCAGTTCGCCATCATCGCCGTCGGCGCCTGCCTCTTGATGATCGCCGGCGAATTCGATCTCTCGGTCGGCTCGATGATCGGCTTTTCCGGCATCGTCATCGCGCTAGTCTCGGTGACGGGGGGGTATCCGCTGTGGCTCGGCATCCTGGTGGCCTTTGCCTGCGCGATCAGTATCGGCGCGCTGAATGGCTATCTGGTCGTCAAGACCGGCCTGCCCTCGTTCATCGTCACGCTCGCGTCACTCTACATCCTGCGCGGCCTGACTATCTTCGCGGCCATCGTCACCACTCGCAAGACCATCATCGGGGGCATCAGGGACGTCACCGAGGGTGACCCGTTGGCCTGGCTGTTCGGCGGAACGCTATTCAAGGGCCTGTTCGTCTGGTTGGCCGATATCGGAATCGTCGGCAAATTCGTCGCCGGCAGCCGGGCCGGTCAGCCGGTCGTCGACGGCATCCCGATTTTGATCGTCTGGGCGCTCGGCCTGATCCTCTTCGGCCATATCCTGCTCACCCGCACCAAGTTCGGCAACTGGATTTTCGCCTCCGGCGGCGACGCCCAGGCAGCGCGCTATGTCGGCGTACCGGTAAACCGGGTAAAGATCCTCATGTTCATGTTCTCGGCCTTCTGCGCCACGGTCTTCGCCACCTTGCAGGTGATCGAGTTCGGATCGGCGGCCGCCGACCGTGGCCTGCTGAAGGAGTTCGAGGCGATCATCTCGGTGGTCATCGGCGGCGCGCTTCTGACCGGCGGCTACGGCTCGGTGGTCGGCGCGGCGCTCGGCGCGCTGATCTTCGGCGTGGTGCAGCAGGGCTTGTTCTTCGCCGGCGTCGAGAGTTCGCTGTTCCGGGTCTTCCTCGGCGGAATCCTGCTGATCGCTGTGATCCTCAACACCTACATCCGCCGCATGATCACGGGGGAGCGCTGACCATGACCACATCATTGATCGAACTCGTCGATATCGAAAAGCACTTCGGCCCGGTCATCGCACTGGCCGGCGTGTCGCTGTCGATCATGCCGGGCGAATGCCATTGCCTTTTGGGCGACAACGGCGCTGGCAAGTCGACCTTCATCAAGACGATGTCGGGCGTCCACAAGCCGTCGGCCGGAAAGATCCTCGTCGGCGGAAAGGAAGTTCATTTCACCAGCCCGCGCGACGCCATGGCCGCCGGCATCGCCACCGTCTACCAGGATCTGGCGATGATCCCGCTGATGTCGGTCACCCGCAATTTCTGGATGGGTCAGGAGCCCGAAAAGAGCGTCGGGCCGTTCAAATTCTTCGACTTCGACAAGGCCAATGCCATCACCATGCAGGAGATGGCGAAAATGGGTATCCGCCTGCGCGAGCCGACCCAGGCGGTCGGAACGCTCTCGGGCGGCGAACGCCAGACGGTGGCGATTGCCCGCGCGGTCTATTTCGGCGCCGAAGTGCTGATCCTCGACGAGCCGACCTCGGCGCTCGGCGTGCGCCAGACCTCCAACGTTCTGGCGACGGTCGACCGGGTCCGCAAGTCGGGGATCGGCGTCGTTTTCATTACCCACAATGTCCGCCACGCCATGGCCGTCGGCGATCGCTTCACGGTGCTCAATCGCGGCAAGACGCTCGGCACCGCCAAGCGCGGCGAGATCAAGGCCGAAGAGTTGCAGGACATGATGGCGGGCGGCCAGGAACTGGCAGAACTGGAAGGCACGCTGGGCGGGACTGTGTAAGATCGCGAGCGCCCCGACCCCGCGTCGACGGCCCAGACGATGGTAGCTCGCGCCAGCCTGCCCCAATATAAGGGCCGTCCATCGACATTTGCGGGAGTCGGGGCGGCGACGTCGAGCCGGTCCCCGGCCGGCTGAACTATTCCGCCTGGGACAAGGGAAATAACCGCCGAATGGCAGTAACCCTCAAGGAAGTGGCGGAACGCGCCGGGGTCTCGCGCTCGGCCGTGTCGCGCGCCTTCACGGAAGGCGCCTCCGTCTCCGTCAAGACCCGCCGCAAGGTCGCCAAGGCGGCAGCGGAGCTGGGCTACAGCCCCAATTTGTTCGCCAGCAGCTTGACGACCCGGCGCACCAAGCTGATCGGGCTGGTTTCCAACAACTTCCACAACCCGATCTTCCTGCAGGTCTTCGATCTCTTCACCCGCGGGCTTCAGGATCGTGGCCTCCGGCCGTTGCTCGTCAATCTGACGGACGAGACGGACCCGGAGAACTCCGTCCGGATGCTGCGGCAATATTCGGTCGATGGCGTAGTCGTCGCCTCCTCCACATTGCCGCCCCGCTTCGCCCATGCGTTTCGCGAAGCCGGCGTGCCGGTGGTTCATTCCTTCGGCCGCTATTCGAGCGCGCCCGAGGTGCACGTCGTCGGCATCGACAACCGCTACTGCGGCAAGATGGCGGCAGATTTGCTGGTCGCCCGGGGCTATCGCCGGATCGGATTCATGGGCGGCCCGGCGACCGCCACATCCACACAGGATCGCCTCGCCGGCTTCATCGCGGCGATGCAGGCCCATCCAGACGTTGCCGTCAGCCACAGCTACGCCGCCGCCTATTCCTTCGACGCCGGGCGGCAGGAGATGGCACGGCTGATCCGGGAAGAACCGGCGGAGGCCTATTTCTGCGGTGACGACGTCCTGTCGATCGGCGCCTTGAGCGCGATCCAGTCCGCCGGCCTGTCCGTGCCCGACGACATCGGCATCATCGGCCTCAACGACATGGAAATGGCGCGGTGGGAGAACATCAATCTCACCACCATCCACCAGCCGATCCGCCAGATCATCACCTCGTCGATCGAATTGATCGTGGCGATGCTCGAGGAGCCGGACCGCTATCCCGAATCCCGGCTGTTTCCCTGCCGGATCGTCGAGCGGGGAACGCTCAGACCGCCTGCGGCAGAGGCACACGAAACATAGGCGGCCGCGCGTCGACCCAGGCGCCCTGCCGGCCGGAAGAGGCGACCGCGCCATGCACGGCGGCCATGGAACGCAGCCCGTCCTCGGCACGCGGGTAGAGACCAGCGGCCGGATCGGGCGACCGGCCTTCCTTCTCGGCGCGGATGATTTCCGCCAGATCCGAATAGATGTTGGCGAAGGCCAGCGGCATTCCTTCGGCATGGCCGATCGTCACCCGCGACGCGCGATCGGCTTCCGGCGACAATCCGGCCTCGCCGCGTTCGATCGTCTGCACCCGGCCGCCGAGCGGCGTCCAATAGAGCTGGTTGGGTTGCTCCTGCGCCCAGCGAAGGCCGCCACTCTCGCCGAATACCTGCAGTGTCAGGCCGTGCTGGCGGCCGATGGCGACCGACGATGTCCACAACCGGCCGACCGCGCCGCCATCCATGCGGAAATTGACCATGGCGTCGTCCTCGAGCGTCCGGCTATCGATACAAGAGGCGAAATCCGCCGACAGCGTCTCGACCTCCTGGCCGGTGACGAAGCTTGCCATGTGCAGCGCATGGATGCCGCAATCGGCGAACTGCGCCGACACACCGGCCTGCGCCGGATCGTAACGCCAGCGCACGCGCGGATTGTCGGCATCGGCCGCGTTGGCATGATGGCCGTGCGCGAATTCGGCGACGACGAGGCGCACCCGGCCGAGATCGCCGCGCGCCACCATCGCCCGCATGTGCCGCACCAGCGAATAGCCGCTGTAGCCATAATTGACCGCGCAGATCCGTCCCGTCGCGCGGGCGGTTCGGACAATCTCCTCGCCCTCCTCGACGGTCATCGTCATCGGCTTTTCGCACAACACGTGGAAGCCGGCTTCGAGGAAGGCTTTGGTGATCTCGTAATGGGTGGCATTGGGGGTCGCCACGGTGACGAGGTCGACTCGGTCGTCGCGATCGCGCTCACCCGCCAACATCTCCCGCCAATCGCCATAGGCGCGGTCGGGAGCGATACCGAGGGTCCGCGCATAGGCCCGCCCGGCATCCGGCACATGGTCCAGCGCCCCGGCGGTGAAGGCGAAGGCGCCGTCGAGCCCGGCCCCCAGCCGGTGTGCCGGCCCGATCTGACTGCCCGCGCCGCCGCCGACCATGCCCCAGTTCAGCTTGCTCATGGCGTGTTCCTCAATTGAAACCGATCGATTCCAGATAGGCGCGGTTGGCCGCCGCGTCGTCGACCGGCGAGGTATCGCCCGCCGGGTCGCAGTCCTGCTCGACCGTGCACCAGCCTTCGAAGCCGGTATCCAGGAGAACCTGGCGCACGGCGGGAAAATCCACATCGCCCTCGCCAAGATTGCAGAAGATGCCCTGCCCGCAGGCGTCGTAGAAGCCGGTGCGGTTGGCAATCGCGGCGGCCTTCACCTTCGGGTCGATGTCCTTGAAATGCATGTAGGAGATGCGGCCGATATGGCGCCGCATGAAGGCCACCGGATCGAAACCGGCATAGGAATGATGGCCGGTGTCGAAGCAGATCTTCAAGATGCCCTCGTCCACCTCGTCGAGGAGACGCTCCAGTTCCGGCTCGAAGTCGATGAAGCCGGCCGCATGGGCGTGCATCCCGACGGTCAGGCCGTATTCCTCCGCGCCCATTCTGGCGATGGTGCGGATTCGGTCGACGAATGCCTTCCACTCGGGGGCGTCCATCTGCTCGGCCTCGCTCGCGCGGCCGGCGGTCGGCGCCCGGCGCGGCGAAATCGAATCGATCAACACCAGATGGCGCGCGCCATGGGCGCTCAGCGCCTTGCAGGTTCGCACGGCGCCGTCGCGCACGTCGTCCCACTGGTCCGGATCGTGAAACGCCCGGAACACGACGCCGCCGATCAGTTCCAGATCGTGCCGCGCGAGCCCCTCGGACAGCAAGGCCGGGTCCTCGGGCATGAAGCCCACCGGGCCGAGCTCGATGCCCTTGTAGCCGGCCTCGGCGCATTGGCTGAGCACCGTCTCCCAGGCCGGATTGCGCGGATCGTTGGCGAATTCTACCCCCCAGGAACAGGGGGCGTTGCCGATACGGATGGTCATGGTCGGATAAGCCTTTGCCAAACTCAGAAACTGTCGAGCGACTGCCAGGACTTCGCCTGGCTCGACGCCATCGCTGCCGCAACGACGCGGTTGACGTCCATGCCATCGCGAAAGGTCGGAAAGACCGGTTCGCCCGTCGCGATCGCGGTGAGAAAATCCTTGGCCTCGATGATGATCTGGTCCTGATAACCGGTGCCGTGCCCCGGCCCCTGGCAGAACGCGGCGTAATCGGGATGCTCGGGACCGGTCAGAATCCTGGTGAACCCGCGCCGCTGCTCCGGGCCGTCCATGCGGTAGAGCCAGAGCGCGTTCTGGTCCTCCTGATCGAAACGGATCGCGCCCTTTGTGCCGGTGATCTCGTAGGCGTAGCCCATCTTGCGGCCGGTCGCGACGCGGCTGAAGAACAGATGCCCCATGGCGCCGTTCTCGAACCGGCACATGATCTGCGCCTGATCGTCATTGGTGACGGCCTCGTCACCGCCCGGCCCCGGACGGGCGGTATGGACGGTCTCGACCTCGGCGATCAGGTCGCGGATCGGACCAGCCAGCGCCAGCGCGCCATTGATCATGTGCGGCGCCAGATCGCCCATCGCGCCGTTGCCAGCGCCGCGCGTGCGCCAGGTCGCCGGAGCCTTGGGGTCGGCGTAGAAATCTTCCGTGTGCTCACCCCGGAACCAGGTGATGTCGCCGATCTCGCCGGCCCCGATCAGCTGGCGGACAAATTGCGAGGCCGGCGTGCGGATATAGTTGAAGCCGACCATGTTCGTCGCCCCGGATGCCTCTGCCGCCGCGACCATGGCCCGGCTGTCCTCCAGCGACGCGCCGAGCGGCTTTTCGCAGAACACCGGCTTTCCGAGGGCGAACGCCGCTTCCGCTATCGCCCTGTGGGTCTCCTGCGGCGAGGCGATGACGACCGCCTCGACCGCCGCGTCCGTTACCAGTTCGCGCCAATCGGCGGTGCAGCGATCGAATTCGAACGCCGCGCGATAACGCTCCGCCGATTCAAGGCTCGTGGCACAAACCATTTCCAGCCGCGGGCGCAGCGCCGTCTGGAAAACCGCGCCGACGGCCTGCATGGCGACCGCGTGCGCCTTGCCCATATAACCGCCGCCGACGATACCGATGCCAATTTGGGTCACGGGCGATCCTGCCTCAAAAAGAGGTTTGCAACCGGTTGCAAAACACGTAACCTCAATAGCGGTTGGCCGGTCGTTCGACAATCGGCTTCTGAAGAAAATTTCACGCCGACCCACCAACGGAGGAAAGCATGAGCGCAGGAAGCGAAACGGTCCGTCTGACCACAGCGCAGGCCGTCATCCGCTATCTGGCCAGCCAGTACATCGATATCGACGGCAGCGAGAAACGTCTGTGCGGCGGCGGCTTCGCCATCTTCGGCCATGGCAACGTGACCTGCCTCGGCGAAGCGCTGTACGACCACCGCGACGAACTGCCGGTCTATCGCGGCCAGAACGAGCAGAGCATGGGCTTTGCTGCGGCCGCCTATGCCAAGCAGCAATTGCGCCGGCGCTTCATGTTCTGCACCGCCTCGGCCGGGCCGGGAACCAGCAATCTGTTGACCTCGGCCGCGCTCGCCCACGCCAACCGCCTGCCCGTGTTGATGCTGTGCGGCGATACCTTCATTACCCGCCTGCCCGATCCGGTGCTGCAGCAGCTGGAGCATTTCGGCAATCCGTCGCTGGGGCTCAACGATGCGTTCAAGGCGGTCTGCCGCTATTGGGACCGGATCACCCATCCAGCCCAGATCATCCAGTCGCTGCCCGCCGCCATCGCCACCATGCTCGATCCGGCCGATTGCGGCCCGGCCTTCCTTGCCCTGCCGCAGGACGTCCAAGGCTGGACTTACGATTATCCTGTCGAATTCTTCGACAGGATGGTGCATCGCATCCGCCGGCAGGCCCCGGACTTGTCCGAGATCGCCGATGCCGCGGCGCTGCTCAAATCGGCGAAACGGCCGATGATCATCGCCGGCGGCGGCGTGCAATACTCCCGCGCGGTGGCGGAACTGACCGCCTTCGCCGAGGCGCACGCCATCCCCGTGGTCGAAACCATCGCCGGGCGCGCCAACATGCTGGCGACGCACCCGCTCAATATCGGCCCGATCGGGGTGACCGGCTCCAGTTCCGCCAACGCGATCGCCGAGAAGGCGGACGTGATCCTGGCCGTTGGCACGCGGCTGCAGGATTTCACCACCGGCTCCTGGACGGCCTTCGACAAGAGCGCCCGGCTCATCTCCATCAACGCCGCGCGTCATGACGCCGGCAAGCACCGCTCGCTACCGGTGGTAGGCGACGCGAAACTTGCGCTGACGGCACTGGGCGAGGCGCTTGCGGAGTATAAAGCGCCAGACGCATGGACCGACACGGCCAAGGCCGAGCGCCACGCCTGGGATGCCTATGTCGCCGACAATGTGCGGCCCGGCAACCGGCCGAATTCCTACGCTCAGGCGATCGGCGTCGTGAACGATCTCTGCGACCCGCGCGACCGGATCGTCACCGCGGCCGGCGGCCTGCCGGCGGAGATAACGGCCAACTGGCGCACTCTCGACATCGGCACCGTCGATGTCGAATTCGGCTTCTCCTGCATGGGCTACGAGATCGCCGGCGGCTGGGGCGCGCGCATCGCCCAGTCGGAGACCGAGCCGGAGGCCGACACCATCGCCTTCGTCGGCGACGGATCGTACCTCCTGATGAACTCCGATATCTATTCCTCGGTGCTGACGGGCAAGAAGCTGATCATCCTGGTGCTCGACAATGGCGGCTTCGCGGTGATCGACAAGCTGCAGAACAACACCGGCAACACCTCGTTCAACAACCTCATCGCCGACTGCAACATCGCGGTCGAGCCCTTCGCGGTGGATTTCGAGGCACACGCCCGCGCCATGGGCGCCGAGGCCGAAACGGTCGCCAACCCGGCCGAACTGGCGGAAGCCTTCGAGCGCGCCAAGGCAGCCGAGCGGACATCCGTCATCGTCATGCGGGTCGACCCCCATGACGGCTGGACCGCCGAGGGCCATGCCTGGTGGGAGGTCGGCACGCCCCATGTCACCGACAACGAGCGCATCCGCGCAGCCCATGTCGAGCAGGAAGCCGGCCGCTCGCGCCAGCGCAGGGGCATCTGATGGATCGGATCGCGCGCGTCACGCGGAACGACTTCGTTATCGTCGGGCGGGCCGGCATGGACTTTTACCCCGACCCGCCTGGCACGAAGACCGAAGAAGCTACGCGATTCGTCGCCTGCCTCGGCGGCTCCTCCGCCAATATCGGTGTCGCGATCACCCGTCACGGCGGTCGTGCGGCGCTGGTGACCTCGGTTTCGGATGATGCGATCGGGCGGTTCTGCCTCAACGAGCTGGCGAAATACGGCGTCGATTCCCGCCACATCCGCTCGGTCGGCGGCGAGGCGCGCAACTCGCTGGCCGTCGTCGAAAGCCGGGTCGAAGACCATCAGTCGGTGATCTACCGCAACAGCGCCGCGGATTTCCAGATGACGACGGAGGACGTCGCGGCTGTGGACTACGAAGCCTATGGCGCGTTGATCACGACGGGCACGGTCTTCGCCGCCGAGCCGTCGCGCGGCGCGGCGTTCCACGCCTTCGACCTGGCCAGAAAGGCCGGGCTGCCGCTGATCTTCGACATCGACTACCGCCCCTATTCCTGGCCCTCGCCCGACGTCGCTTCGGAGGTCTATTCGCGCGCTGGCCGGCTCTGCGACATCGTCATCGGCAATGACGACGAGTTCGGCTTCATGGCCGGCGGCAAGGACAAGGGCCTCGCCAAGGCGCGCGAACTGGCGGGCAGCACCGCCAGTATCGTCGTCTACAAGATGGGCGAGCACGGCGCGATCACGATCACGCCGGACGAGGAATTCCGCACCGGGATCTACCCGGTCACCGCGCTGAAGCCGACCGGCGCGGGCGACGCCTTCATGGGCGGCTTCGTCGCCTCGCTCGCCCAGGGCCATGAGTTGCGCGACTGCGTCCTGCGCGGCTCCGCCTCCGCCGCGATCGTCGTGTCGCGGGTCGGCTGCGCGCCCGCAATGCCCACCACGGCCGAATTGGAGGCGTTCCTCGCCGACCACCCCGGCCCGACCGATTCCTGAAAGGAAAGCCGATGCATATCGCGCCCTATGACAACCGCAACAAGCCGATCGTCGATATCGACGACGCGCTGGTTCCGCTGAACTATTTCAACATCGTCAAGCTGACCAAGGGCCAGGCCTTCGAATATCGCGTGCCGGGCTATGAGACCTGCATCGTGCCCGCCACCGGCACCGTCGACGTGACGGTCGAGGGCGAATCCTTCGCCGCGCTCGGGACACGCGGCGTCGACGTCTGGGACGGCGAGCCGGAGGGCGTCTACGTGCCGACCGGCGCGACCGCCCAGATGGTCTGCGTGTCGGACGCGGCGGAAGTGTTCGTCGCCGGGGCGAAATACGACAAGGTGCTGTCGCCCTTCGCGGTGCGCGCCAACGGGCTGGACAAGGTGCAATACGGTTCCGACGACACCAAGACCCATCGCAAGATCAAGCACATCCTCGGCCAAAAGCAGCACGACAAGGTCGGCCGGCTGCTGGTCTCCGAGCTCTACACCGTCGGCAAGGGCGGCTGGTCGGGCTTTCCCAGCCACAAGCACGACACCGATCGTCTGCCCGACGAGACGCGGCACGACGAGACCTACAATTTCCGCTTCCGTCCCCATCACGGCACCGGCGTGCAGATGCTCCAGCGCGAGGATGGCAAGCCGGGCGACGCCTACCATATCGTCGACGGCTCGACGATCTGCCTCGACAAGGGATACCATCCCTGCGCAGTGCTGCCGGGCTACGAGATGTATTATTTCACCATTCTCGGCGGCCTCAGCCAGCGCAGCCTGGTGCAGTATTTCCAGCCGAGCCATGCCGACCAGTTGGAAACCATCCCCGGCATCAAGGACATGATCGCGAAGTTCAAATGACGCTGGCGACGCTCTCCGAGGTTCTGCAACCGGCTCTCAAGGGCGGCTACGCGGTCGGCGGTCTCGTCGTCCTCGGCTGGGAGGACGCCCGCGCCTATGTCGCGGCGGCCGAGGCCGAAAACGCCCCCGTCATTCTCCAGGCCGGCCCCGGCTGCCGGGCGCACACCCCGCTTCGCGTCCTCGGCGCGATGTTCCGGACGCTGGCAGAAGGCGCCAGCGTTCCGGTCGTGGCCCATCTCGACCACGGCTATACGGAAGACGAGTGCCGCGAGGCGATCGACTGCGGCTTCAGCTCGGTCATGTTTGACGGCTCGCGCAAGCCGCTCGACGAGAACATCGCCGAGACCGCCCGCATCGCTGCGATAGCGCATGCCGCCGGCGTCTCGATCGAGGGGGAGATCGGCTTCGTCGGCTATTCCCAAGGCGAGGCGTCGGCCGGAACCACGCCGGAAGAGGCCGCCCGCTTCGCCGCAGAGAGCGGCGTCGACGCGATGGCGGTTTCCATCGGCAACGTGCATCTGCAACAGGAAAAGGCCGCCGAGATCGACATCGAGGCGCTGCGTGCCATCGAGGCCGTCACCGACCTGCCGCTTGTCATCCACGGCGGCTCGGGCGTTCCGGTCGCCATACGCAGCCGGCTGGCGCGCGAGTCGAAGATCTGCAAGTTCAATATCGGCACCGAACTGCGCATGGCCTTCGGTCAAGCGCTGCGCGAGGTGGTCAACAGCGACCCCAAACGCTTCGACCGTCTGGTGATCCTGAAAGACACCGAAGCGCCGGTCCGCGACGCCGCCCGCGCCGTCATCCGGTCGCTTCGTGGCCCGTCGCCGAAATAGACACCTGCGACGTACGGGTTCCTATCGCTGCCGGTTTGTGTAACGTCCGGTCGGCTTTGTCGGGGGGCGAAGCCGAGTCGCGTCGCAGGGGGAGAAACAGCCATGACCGCAAGCGAGGAGACCGCGCCGGAGGCCGCCGAAAAACCCGCGCCCACGTTTGCGAGCCGGCTGAGGGACTACGCCCCGGGTGTGCTGGTTGCGGCGACGGTCGCCGTCGCGGCGAAGTTCCTGTCCGAACATTACGGCGCGCCGGCCATGCTGATGGCGCTGCTGCTGGGCATCGCCCTGAACTTCCTCA
>NZ_JAYXIH010000090.1:0-5116 GCF_036016755.1 Aurantimonas sp. A3-2-R12
CGAAGGGGAACCGGTGCTGCCATGACAAACCTCCGTTTGCCACAGTGATTCAGAATTCTGTCAGCTTGGGAATCCCCGAAGAGTCGGCCTTCGCTCCCGTTGGTATAAGTTGTCGGCACAATCCCTTGTTTGACGTCCTTCAGATACTTCTTCATGCCGAACGTGCCCTGGCCGTCATCACGCCAATGCGCGGCGGGCCAGACGCCGGCACGTATCTTCTCAGCAGCTTTACGAGCGGCCTTTAGCACTTTGTGTTCCGGTGTGAATGACTTCTCGGCCGGAATCGGAGCACCGCTGATGAGTAAGGCCTTTTGTCTGCCGTCGCCTATGTCGCGTTCGACGTACTTTGATCCCCATGTCTCAAGATAGACTTTCATCCGGCGCTTCTCTGAGCCCCAGTGGCGTCCTGCTGTTGGATAATGCAATTGCCCGGTGAAGGGCGATTGAATCGCATAGATCATGGAGAGGTGCGTCTCTTCACCTCGCGCGGTCAGATCGCCGGGCTTCCAAGGATGTGGATCGCCATCACGGGAGAGGTATCGCTTATCCATTTCCTCGGTACGAGGGAGTAACGCAGTCTTTGCTCGTTCCGCATTCTTTGCGTACACGAGGACATACTCGGTCGCTGTTGAAAGCTGGCGTTGATCGTTTCGAGGTGCGTAGGATTTCTGCCAATTGATTATGCCTATACGGTTAGACTCGCCAAACATCTCGTCGAGCAACATGCCCAGCCTGAACAGTTCGCGATGATCAATACAGATGGCCAGGACGCCACCCGGACGAAGCATTTCTTTCATCATCCAGAGGCGAGGCGTCATGAACCGAAGCCATTTGGAATGCCTTGATCCGTCGTCTGCGGGCACCAACTTACCCAAGTCAGGGTCGTTTGGATCCTCGTCCCAACGATCGTTGTACCGGAAGTCCAAACCGGTGTTGTAAGGGGGGTCAGTAAGAACGAGGTCAACTTGTCCGCGGTACTTGTACAGGCTGACCAGCGCTTGGAGATTTTCACCCTCAAGCAAAACGTTCTCTGACTGTTGTATTTCGGAGCCGACGCATAGCTTCTTCTCGATGCGCTGCGAGCGGGGTTTCAGTTGGCGAATGATCTGCCAAGGTGGAGTCTGACCCGGGTAGGTCAAGCGAATGCCGCCGATATCGACACCGTCCCGGTCAAGCAGCAGGCGGATCAAGTCTTCTCGGCTCAGTTTATTGTATTCAGTCATGTTTTACCTCGACAGAGCCGCTGGGTGCCTGCTCCTGGATGAATTTGAAGCTGACGCCGGGCCTGCCGATGCGCGAGACCATCGGCTCCTTGATCTGTCGCTGCGAGTGGGCCGTTATCGAGAACATAACATGAACAAACGGCAATGCCTATGTTCATCTCACGTCTCCCCGCAGGGGGTTAACGACATCGATCCCCTCGAAATCCCTCTCGTTGTCGGTGACAACCACGCATTCGTTGGCCTGGGCGATGGCCGCAATGATAGTGTCGAGGCCGCTCCGGGGGCGGCCCCTGGTTTTTCCGTCCGCCATCAGTCGCGCCCACACGAGACCTGCTTTCTCATCAAAAGGGAGGATACGATCGGCAAAAAGCGCCTGCGGACCCTCAGCGCCGGAGAACCACGTCTCTAGCTGTTCGCGCTTCTTGCCGGCAGGTTTCTCAAGAATACCGCGACGGATTTCGGCAACGGTCAGCGAAGCGATGAACAGGTCTGTATCGGTTTGGTCGGCCATCCAGCCCAACAGGGCCTCTGATGGCGCGGGCTTGGTGACATTGCTGAGGATGTTGGTGTCGACCAGATAACGCATCAAAGATCGACCTTGCGACCTTCTTCGCGGGGACGAGTCAGGTCGAGGTCAGCGCCGACAAGTGGGGAGCGGCGGAGCGCTGCGAGAATTCCGCCTCTCTTGGGTGGCTCTCCAGTGATAGTCTGATTGACGGCAGCACGGAGCCTCGACGCTTCCGGACCATCCTCGGCAAGGCGACGCGCCAACGACCGGATGAGATCACGATCAGCATCGCGGCCAAGCACTTCGAAACGGGCGAGTCCACGCTCGCTTAAACGAGACCTATAATTCTGAATCGCGCGCTTCTGAGAACTGCCCATGGTGACCTCCTGCCGATTTCCAGTAATATAGCCAGAAAATCGAATTTCAGCAAGGTCCAGCTGTCGATGGCGGGGCGTGCCTGCGACCGGATGGCATAGGTCTTCTAAGCGTGTTATGACGTTCGTGACGGTACTTTTGAGCGGAGTCGGGTGCGTCACCGAGCGCTCTGAGGGCCATAAATCGATCGACTGATCCCGATAGTCGGCGAAACCTCAAAAATATTTTTCCGGTGATTTTCCCTTTAAAATCAAAAGCGTAACTTTTTGACGGCCTCCGTGTCGGAATTTTCATGCCAATAAAAGAAATTTTCGAGTAATTTCAATTGGTTATATGCTGTTTAAACAATCGAGTGGGAGTGACGGGGAGTACTGTAGCGTAGAAGAGGATAGCGCAGCGTACGAGAGGCAGCAGTGTTCCGCCGATAGTAGTCGATAGTCTCCCCACTCTCGACAAGCGATGCGCGCTCGGCTCGACCTCGAACTTTGCAAGCTGATGGGTCACCGTTGATCAGCAGGTCGATCCCGTGGTCGTTCAGGTTGTGGGCAGTGGAGGGTGTCGCAGAACTTAATCGCACCATCTGTGAATGATCCGCCACATGCCGAGAGCTGCCTGTTTTTCAGATCACAAACACTGGAGCAAACCCGCCGCCAGGAGTCCTGAAATTCGTGGTTTGGCCCTGATAGAGGCGCGCGGCCACCAGAAGCACATGACTGTCATAGGTATAGAGCCGGACGTCCATCTTGCGCGCCTGGAGTGCGTCGTCGATCTTGATCATGCGCTCGCTCGGCCGGACCAAGGTCTGGGCAACGTAGCCGCCCCGCTCGATTTCTGCCCAGACGCCTTTCGTCACCTTGTCGCCGCGGTACACCGCCTTGCCGCCATGCCCGCCTGTCGGCTTGAAGAACAGGCCCTTACGCGACTTCCACAGTTCATCGGCGGTTTCGGGAGTGACAAGGACAGTGCGCGGGACGGATTTGAGCTGGGCCAGACGTGCCGGTTCCAAGCCCCAGCCCGCGAGCATGACCGGATCTGAGAGGATCGAGAGGTTCCGCTTGTCGGCGAGAAGGGCGTGGTTGTGCGGATTTGGCGTCACGACCACCGCGCCATCCCGGTAGGCCTCACGTAGCGCCCTGTGCTCAGGCCGCTCAAACGCGAAGTCGGTGACGCGGTTGTAGACGAGGTCGACAGGTTTTCCCTCAACGCTGAGCTGGCCGCCCTCATAGCGAAGGTGGCTGGCGTCCGCGATAATCGCGTCGACGCCGCGCGCGGCCAGAACTTGCCGCGCAAGCACGAACTCGGGATAGAGATACTGTTCCTTCGGGCTGTCGTCGACGATAGCGATCCGTTGTGCGGCGCCGGTTCCCCGCTGGCGCATCCATTCGTCCTGGAACATGCGGAACGCCGCGTCCTCAAACGTGTGCGGCGTCAGCGGCATGTCCATTCCGGCACAGCACGCCCGCTGCGCCCTCGCAAGAAGGGCATTGAGGAATGCCCCGCCGGCATTGGTATTGATCTCGATTAACCGCGGCCCGTCCACGCCAAGATGGAAGTCGTAGCCCATCAACGCACCAACCGGACCGTGATCTTCTCTTGAGATTTCGGGGGCCCAGGAGAGAACCGCGGCCTTGTATGAAGCGAGCCGGGCCGTCGCTTCGATAGCTGCCACCACCTCCTGCATCTCGGCCATCTCGCTGGCCGAGAGGAACACCGGCACGTTCGAGAACAAGTGGGCCTTGGGGCGGATGAACGTCTCGCAAAACTCCGGGTCACGGGCCTCTTGCTCCAGCGCCTCGCACAGCGACCGACGGTCGAGCGTGACGCAGAAGCAGTTCTGGTTGAGTCGGTCCGAGAGCGTCTGATCCTGACCCAAGGAAGTGGGGTCTGAATCGCTCATCGACCGCGACGCCGTTGCTGCGTGCAGTCAACGACCAGATCGGCCACCCCGAGCAGATCGTCGAGCGTTCCCGCAACATCGAGACCTGCGTCCCCCATCGCCTGAGCGCGCTCGCCGGTGGCCCCCGTAAAGGTGAAAGCCCTTCTGCTTCGCCATGCCCGGTCGCCAGTCGACGCTGATGTCCGACACGCCGGCGAGCTCCATATCGTTTTGCCGGGCCACGGCGTCGGCAACACGTTTGCCGATCACGCCGTAGCCGTTGACGGCGACTCTGGTCCTGCTGCCTGCTTTCATCTGCTCGTCCTTGCGTCGTGGTGGTGCCGCTTCGAAGGCGGATGCGCGTGCCGCGGGCAGTAGCCGGAAGGGCCGCCATGCGGGCTCCTTCCGCAGGGTGCCAGCGCCCGTCTCTAACCAACCGGACTTGGCCAACACCCTCAAGCCGCGTCTGCTTGAGCACGGGCCCATTGATGACCATAAGCGCGGCGCTGCCCGCCATGACCGGCGCCGCCACCTCGGGATTGACTACGAAGGGGAAGCAGACGTCGGCCGTCACCGGAAAGGCAATGAATATCGTACGCCGCTGCCCAACAAATATCTACCGCCCGGCCATGAACGACAATTTATGCGGACTGGACCGCTCATTGGGAGATCCTTCAACGATGAGGAAGGATCCAGGAGCGACCGCCGACAGGGGCCAGACGACGGCAGAGGTATCCGAGTGCGATCAGGCAAAGGCCTGCGTGCGCGGCGCGCAAGGCCGCGAAGACGAGATGAGGCGCAAGATCCAAGCCATTGATGACGAGAGGAAAGCAGGAGGTCCAGACCGCCATGACGAACAGAAGGCGCAATGCGCCGACGGTCATGGCTCAATCCTCGAGATTTGCTCGCCCGTGGCGATTTGGGCGGTGCATTCGAGGGTCATCAGGCCTACCCTACTTGTATTTCTCCAAGTCAATATAGAGGGCCGCATCGACATTTATATCGAGCATCGCTCGAAATTCCTGAGAGCCTGAGCGAAAAGGAGTTGAGCGATATCAGCAGGTTGTGATTCCCCTTCGTTGTCGAGACGTTGGAGGATCGAAATGGCCTGGGATGATATCGCTCGGCTTGAGC
>NZ_JAYXIH010000091.1:0-4741 GCF_036016755.1 Aurantimonas sp. A3-2-R12
CCAAATCCGACCAGCCCACGTCATTGCTTGGTCAACTTGGCGACGCGCCCACCAAGCCGCAGCTCGACAAGCGCATCTCAAATCCAAAGAGCAACTGTAATGCTAGGCAGGCAAGCCCAACAACCGGCGCATGCGCCCAACTGCCTCTGCCAACTATACGAATTCGTATAGCCTGGGACAGTTGCCAGTGATTTGGGTCGCCTAGTGGAGTCGGAGCAACTCCGGACTCCTCATGCGCAATTCCAGAACTCTCTTTCGCATCTTTGCCCTTGCCGCGGCCATTCTCGTTGGTCCGCCGGCAGGCTATGCCGGCTATCTTCTGGCCACCGGCAATGTTCATACCGTTGAGCCTGAGATTCTTTATCGATCGGGCCAACTCGACGACGACGATCTCGAGGCCCTGATTCGGCAAAAGGGCATCCGGTCGATTCTCAATCTGCGGGGCGTCCATCCGGCGGAAGCATGGTCGCGCGAGGAAACGCTGGTGGCCGCGGAATACGGCATCGACTATTATGCGGTTCCGATCTCCGCGCGGAGCGTTCCGGACATGGCAACAATGACGAGGATCGCCCGGATCATGAAGGATGCGCCCAAGCCGATTCTGGTCCATTGCCAGGGCGGCGCCGATCGCAGTGGCCTGGCATCGGCCATTTTCGAGTACGCGGTGGTCGGCGATACGGCCACGGAGGCTGCGGATCAGCTCTCCTGGCGATACGGTCACTTCCCATGGTTCGGAAGCCGGACCGCCGCCATGGACGACGCCTTCGCGCTGTTCGCAGCCAAATGGTCCTCCTCCGAACAGTCCGCAAAGGCGGGTCAGAAGGCGCCGCCATGAAAATTCTTTTGATCGAAGACGACCAATCCACGGCCGATTATGTCGCCGGCGGACTCGGTGAGGACGGTCATGATCTCGACCATGCCACTAGCGGGCCGACAGGACTGGAACTGGCTTGCACGCGCGAATACGATGTGATGGTCATCGACCGTATGCTACCGGGCCTGGATGGACTGTCGATCGTCAGGGCGCTGCGTTCCTCGGGCAAGGACACGCCAGTCATATTCCTGACCGCGGTCAGTGGCGTGGATGATCGCGTCGAGGGTCTGGAAGCAGGCGGAGACGACTATCTCTTGAAACCCTTCGCCTTTTCCGAGCTGATGGCGCGTATCCATGCACTGGGACGACGGGCACCCAGCCGTAAGGAAGAGGCTGTGCTGAAGGTCGGCGAATTGGAGATGAACCTGATCGCCCGGACGGTCAAACGGGCCGGGGCGGCGATCGAATTGCAACCGCGCGAGTTTCGTCTGCTCGAATACATGTTGCGCAATCGCGGCCGTGTTCTCACCCGCACCATGCTGCTCGAACGGGTGTGGGATTTCCACTTCGACCCCAAGACCAACGTCGTCGAAACCCATGTCAGCCGGCTTCGCGCCAAGGTCGACCGCCCGTTCGCGACTGAAATGATCCGAACCATTCGCGGATCAGGTTACGTCTTGAATGCCGCTTCCTGAGCAGTTCCGCACCACGTCGTTCCGGCTGGCGATCGGCTACGCGATTCTGTTCGTCGCATCCGTGCTCGTCATAATGGGAACCACCTACGTCGCCGCGACCTCGGAGATGCAGGGGATCGTGCGATCCTCGATCAACGACGACATGGCGGCGTTTCGCATGGCGCTAGCTCGCAATGGCCCGGACGGGCTGCGGTCCGAGGTCATCGAGCGATCGGAAAGCGCGGCCGACGACCGCTTCTTTTTGCTGCTCGGTCCCGATGGCGAAGTCCTCGCGGGCAATATCGCCGCAAGTCTGTGGACCCGGGGATGGGCGGACCGCAAACTCGCCGATGGCGACGTTACGGCGAATGCCAATCTCAAGCTCGCCGCGGCCCAAAATGCCGACGGCGAAGTTCGGCTGTTCAGCTCCGGGGAAGTCCTCGGACCCTACAGGGTGCTCGCCGGCCGCAATTCCCATCTGATCGACGAGACTCAGGAAATCATCCTCGCGGCGCTGCTTTGGGGATGCCTCGCCACCACTTTGCTGGCGCTGATCGGCGGCTACATCGTCAGCATCGGGCCCTCGCGCCGTGTCGATGAGATAGCGGCGACGACGCGCCAGATCGTCTCCGGCCGTCTCGACCTCCGTTTGCCGGTTTCGCCAAGGCGGGACGAACTCGACCGTTTGGCCACCGACATCAACGGCATGCTCGCGCGGATCGAGGTATTGATGCAAAGCCTCAAGCAGGTGTCCACTGATATCGCCCACGACCTGCGAACGCCGCTGGCACGACTGCGTCAGCGTCTGGAAACGGCGCGACGGAAGCCGCGGGGCGCGTCGGAGTATGAGCGGGCGATCGACGGCGCGGTCGAGGAGACCGATGCGATCATCGATACCTTCAACGCGTTGCTGCGGATTTCGCAGATCGAAGCCGGAGCGAGGCGGGCGAAATTCGGCTTGGTGGATTTGTCCGGTCTCGGCGAGAAACTCGCCGACGTCTACACGGAGGTCGCTGTCGATGCCGGGCATCGGCTGTCAACCGACATAGCCCCGGGCGTTTCCGTTGAGGGCGATACCGATCTTCTGACTCAGCTGATCGCCAATCTCGTCGATAACGCTATCAACCACATACCCTCGCCGGGACGGATCACACTGGCCCTGCGACAGACACCCGCCGGTTCGGTCTTGGAGATCGGCGATGACGGGCCAGGCATTCCGGAAGCCGAACGCGACAAGATCTTCCGGCGTCTCTATCGGCTCGACCGTAGCCGCACGACACCGGGCAGCGGCCTCGGCTTGGCCTTGGTCGCGGCAATCGCCGAGCTCCACGGCGCGACGGTGGAGGCCCTGGACAATCGGCCCGGCCTGTTGATGCGAGTTGGTTTCCCGCTCCCCCCGGAACCGACCGTGTTCGCCGCCACCTAAGATTGCGAAAAAGTATAGCCGGAGAAAAGCGCTCTCCAGCCTGACCTCCTAAGACTGGTGTCGGGCGGGAAGGCTCTCGAGAGGGGCCGGCAACGTCTGCCGTATGACGCTTTCCAGTATGTCGGTCCCGCCCATCGAGACACGAGTGGTTGCCGCATTCCGGATCGCCTGCGCGCTCTCCCCAATCCGTCAGCGCGACGCTGAAAGCCTCGCGTGAGTCCACGCGCCATTCGGCGCCGCATGCTTAAAGGAGACAGACCGTTGGAAACCCAAAGAAGCCTCACGCGGGAAATGCTGAACAAGGTGCCAGCGGTTACGCTCGCATTCTGGGTGATCAAGATCATGGCGACGACCGTCGGCGAAACCGCCGCCGACTTCCTCATCTTCAATATCGGCCTCGGCCTTGTCATGACGTCCCTGATCATGGGCGCGCTTTTGTTGATCGCCCTTTTCTGCCAACTCAGGCTGCGGGAATACGTACCGACAAGCTACTGGCTCGTCGTCGTCCTGGTGAGCATTGTCGGAACCCTGGTCTCGGACTATCTCGTCGATGATCTCGGCATCACTCTCGCGACCACCACGATACTCTTCGGAACGGGTCTGGCACTGGTTTTTGCCGCCTGGTATGCGAGCGAGAGGACGCTTTCCATCCACTCGATCTTCACGACGAAGCGCGAGTTGTTCTATTGGGCGGCGATCCTCTTCACCTTCGCTCTCGGTACGTCGGCGGGGGATCTCGTCGCGGAAAGCGTTGGCTTGGGTTACGGCACGTCCGCGGTGATCTTCGGTGCTCTGATCGCCGTCGTCTATCTCGGTCACCGTCTGGGCGTGGGCGCGGTGCTCGCCTTCTGGGTCGCCTACATCCTGACGCGGCCGTTCGGAGCCTCCATGGGCGATCTTCTGTCACAACCGGTGGGCAATGGCGGGTTCGGCCTTGGGACGACCGGAACCAGCGTTCTGTTCCTGGTCACGATCGCCGGGCTGGTCACCTACCTCACCATCACGCGCGCCGACCGGATCAAGACGTCGCAGGTCGTGGAAGTAGACGCCTAAATCGCGACGCCGCATAGCGGATCGTCTCTGCGGGAGACGGCAAATACCGCCACCCGATCCGAGCCAATCGGGTGGCGATGCGCTGCCGAGAATATGCTCCGCGGTGCCACGCCCGCTTCTCTTGGTCGTAGTTGGCAAACATTCGGGCGAGGAACGCTTGTCGGGACGGCTGATCTTCCGCATCGCGTCATTACAAAACCACAACCAACCGGCCCGCGCCCCGTAATATTCGGGTCTTATCTTCTTCCTTAGAGCGGATCATCGCTCCGACCGGAGGACATCATGAACACGTTCAAATCCGTAGCTCTATCTCTCATCGCAGCGAGTGCCATCGCGGCACCTCTCGCCCTCGCGACGCCTTCGATGGCGAACGACCAAAGCGTCTTGACCCCGGCCCACCATCGTGTCGGCCAACAACAGGTCGCCGAGCGTTCGACGGCGCGATTCAGCCTGGCCGATCGCACCGACGGGGCGGCGTCGGCGCCGCGTCAGTGCGAGAATGTCGAGGCGCACTATGCGGCAGCGAACAAGGCCAATCCGGGCCTGGTGCCCGGGGATGCGTCGAGCTGGGAACAGTGGGCTTCCGACCAGCGACAGGCGATCGCTTCAAGCCCGGTCTGCTCATGACATCAACAGAAGCGGGCCGGCATCGTGCCGGCCTGCTTCGTTTAGAGCGTCAGGCGATTAATCTGCAACATAGCCAGCGGCCTTGAGGTAGTTCCAACATTCTTCGGGCTCGAACAGGTCGCAGATGTTGCCGACTGCACGCCAGAG
>NZ_JAYXIH010000092.1:0-4280 GCF_036016755.1 Aurantimonas sp. A3-2-R12
GCCCGGCTCCGATCGCATTGCGTTGTTGTCAGGTAGGAGCGACCGTCGAGACTGAACTCACATGCTGCCAAAGCGTATGTTGGCAGAGACCCGCGAGATGATCACCGCATGGAGTGTCAAACGGCATTGAACCGGAACCCCTGATCGGCGTGCAAAAGGGGTCTGACGCATATTCGATGACGGTCAGGCGGCGCCGAGGAGCCGAGCTTCGAGGAGATCAATCTTGGCTCGTCCATACATCTGTCGTTTCACGAGCTTGAGCTTATTCACCTGACCTTCTGTTTGGCCGTTGGACCACGGCTCGGTGATTGCGCCCCGGACGGCGGATGCGTCCTTCTGAATGCCGCGAGCGTTCGAACCAAGGGTGCCCTCTCGCACAAGTCCGCCCGGCTGATGGTCTTCAAGCTCGTCATCGCGGCCGCCAGAACCTGGCGAAGGCTGAAGGGCGAAAACCGCTTGCCGATGGTCATCGCAGAACTGGCATTGTCGGCCCTTCGCCGAGCCGTCACCGTGCGGCGTCCTGCCGCCGGCCTCATTCACCATACGGACCGCGGCAGCCAACTTCCATTCAATCGGTCGTCGCAACACCTGAACGAAGGAGGTTGCGATGGGTATTCAAAGACAGAGATCACATCGGTCAGGACGACCTCCTTTGCCTTCGCTGGGACGGCCACCGTTGGCGGGTTGAACTGAGCTTCATAGGTTTTGGTCCGGTATTGCAGTGGGAATGTCGAGTGAGGATGCTGCTTTGGCGGCGAGCATGTCCGCTCCTGTCGGCGCCCGTTGGTTCCGGAAGGCGGGCGGCATGCCACCAGCGATATTCAAATCTTCGGCGAAGCCGCTTTCCGGGCGCTATCTCTCGTTTGCCGAGCGCGAGGAGATCGCACTTCTTCGCGTCCAAGGCCTGTCTAGGCACGAGATCGGGCGTCGACATGGTCGAGCCGCTTCGACGATCTCGCGAGAGCTACGGCGCAACGCCGCGACGCGCAGCGGCGGCCTGGAGTATCGAGCGACAACGGCCCAATGGCACGCTGAGCGATCAAGCCGGCGTCCGAAAGTCGCGAAGCTTGCGGTCAACCCAGCTTTGCGCACCTATGTCGAGGAAAGGCTCGCCGGAATGGTCGCGGCACCGGATTGGGGTTGCCGTTCCCGGCCCAGCGGTCCCCTGGAAGAACCGCCGGCACGGCCAGCGCAAGGATCGACGATGGGCTAAGGCATGGAGTCCGGAGCAGATTGCCCACCGTCTCACTGTCGACTTTCCAGATGACGAGAAGATGCGGATCAGTCACGAAGCCATCTATCAGGCGCTCTTCATCCAAGGTCGAGGGGCGCTACGCCGTGAACTGACGGCATGCCTTCGCACCGGGCGGGCGTTGCGAACGCCACGGGCTCGAGTGGGTCAGCGAGGCAAGGGATTCGTCTCGCCCGAGATCATGATCAGCGCGCGCCCGGCCGAAGCGGCCGATCGGGCGATACCGGGACATTGGGAAGGCGATCTCATTCTTGGGCTGGACAGCTCGGCGATCGGCACGCTCGTCGAACGCACGACGCGCTTCATAATGCTGCTGCATCTACCGCGCCTAGAAGGTTACGGCGACGGGCCGCGAGCCAAGAATGGCCCGGCTCTTGCGGGACATGGCGCCGAGGCTGTCCGTGATGCCATTACACGCACCATCGTAGCGTTGCCTCAGGAACTGCGCCGTTACTTGACGTGGGACCAGGGCGCCGGAATGGCCCAGCACGCCGCCCTCAAGATCAATACGGGCATCGAGGTCTACTTCTGCGACCCTCAAAGCCCCTGGCAGCGCGGCACCAACGAGAATACGAATGGTCTGCTGCGCCAGTACTTCCCAAAGGGCACCGACTTGAGCGCGCATACCGCCGAGACGATCGCCGCCGTGGCCGCCACCCTCAACGCCAGACCGCGAAAAACTCTTGCTTGGAAAACCCCGGCCGAAGCCCTTGATCATTGGCTGATGAAGCGAGAAACGGTCTGTGTTGCGACGACCGTTTGAATCCGCCCAATACTGCGCCATCGAGTACCAGGCGGAGCTGAGGAAGCACGGCATCCTGATCTCGATGTCGGGGAAGGGAAACTGTTTCGACAACGCGATGGTAGAGACCTTCTTCAAGACGTCGAAGGCCGAACTCGTCTGGCGCGTGGCCTTCCAAAGCCGGGCAGAGGCGACCCACGCGATCGCTCGCTACATCGACGGCTTCTACAACCCCGTCCGACGCCATTCGGCNCGAAGGCCGAACTCGTCTGGCGCGTGGCCTTCCAAAGCCGGGCAGAGGCGACCCACGCGATCGCTCGCTACATCGACGGCTTCTACAACCCCGTCCGACGCCATTCGGCGCTCGACTTCATCAGCCCGCTTCAGTTCGAGAGGCTGGCCGCATAAACTGAAAACGCTCTCCACTTTGTCGGAGCAAGTCCAGTCTGTTTTTCATTCAGTGTCATGGGGTCTCATCCCGTTGAATTGAAGGTTCTTGAGGTCACTGCCCAAGAAGTTCGCGCAGCTTGGCCAGGCCGAAATGATAGGCTTGGGAGGCGTTGATCGTCGGCGGCATGATCAGCGCGTCGGGATCAACGACGACGTCGACCACTGCGGGCCCGGCCTCTGCGAGCGCCTCCTTGAGCGTTGTCTCCAGCGCGCCCGGGTCGGTCACCCGAAACCCAGCCGCGCCATAGGCCCTGGCCAGTGCCAGGAAATCGGGGTTGAGAATGTCAGTGCCCCAATCGGGCAGGCCCTTGGCCTCTTGCTCCAGCGTGATGAAGCCCAGCTTGGCATTGTTCAACACCACGATGACGATGGGCAGCTTGTAGCGGACGGCAGTCACCAGATCGCCCGACAGCATCGCAAAAGCCCCGTCGCCGACAAGGGCGATGGCGCGATGATCGGGATAGGCCAGTTGCGCCCCGATCGCACCGGGCAGGCCGATGGCCATGGTGGCAAGACCCCCCGACAGGGTAAACCGCTGTCCGGGCCGTACATGCAGATGCCGGGCCGCCCATGCCGTCGAGGTGCCTGTATCGGCGATGAAGATGGCGTTGTCCGGAGCGACCTTGGACAGCGCCGAGACTAGCCGCGGCGGGTTGATCGGCGTGGCATCCGACGCCTCGTCCTTGTCGCGGCTTTTGCGCCAGTCGGCCATGTGGGATTGGATTTCGGTCAGGAACGTCCCCGACCTCTGACCCTTGATCCCTTTGGCTAGTGTCGCCAGCGTCGGCCCGGCGTGACCCACCAGCCCGATATCGACCGGGTGGCGACGGCCGATGCGCGTCGGTTCGATGTCGATCTGGATCACCTTGGCCGACTTCGGATAGAAATCGCGGTAGGGGAAATCCGTGCCGACGAGGATCAACAGATCGCACTCATCCATCGCCTTGACAGCCGGCTTGCCACCCAGAAGGCCAAGACCCCCGGCGCATAGCCGATGGTCGTCGTCGATGATCTCCTTGGCTTTCAGGCTGCGTATGATGGGGGCCTGCACGGCCTCGGCAAAGGCTAGCAATTCGTCGCGCGCGCCGAGGCAGCCTATACCAGCGAGGACGGCGACACGCTCGGATTTCCCGATCAGCTCCAGCGCCGCGCCACAATCTGCCGCGACGGGCGAAATCCGCCCGGCCAACGCCGCCTTGATTGGCTGGTCGGAACTGAGTGAATGCTTGCGCCCCGACACATCCGTCGGGATCGACACATGTGCGACACCACGATAGGCGATCGCCGCCCGGCACGCCTCAAGAAACACATCTGGCACCTGCGCCTCGGTGGTGACGGTCTGACTGTAGACTGCGACATCGGCGAACAGCCGGTCCAGCCGCACTTCCTGATGCGCCTCGGTACCCAGTACTCCGGTCGCCACCTGCCCGGTAATGGCGATCACCGGCGCGTGGTCCATGCGCGCATCATAAAGCCCGTTCAGAAGGTGAATGCCGCCCGGACCGGATGTGCCCATGCAGGCCGCAAGCCGCCCCGTCAGCTTGGCCTGCACCGAGGCCGCAAGCGCCCCGGTTTCCTCGTGGCGAACCCCGATGAAGCGGATCCGGTCCTGCCGGCGCAACGCGTCCGTTACATCGTTGATCGCATCGCCGGGAATCCCGAACAGATGCTCCACCCCATGGGCGGCAAGTACTTCCAGCAAGACATCTGATACGGTCATGAAACCTCTAAGAGTCGGTCCGGAAAGTTATTCATATTGAACAGAGCCTTCGCAGCATGAGGCGGATAGACGCCAGTTTGAGGAATGCGAGCGCGTTGCGCGACAGGTTCTCGAAA
>NZ_JAYXIH010000093.1:0-4204 GCF_036016755.1 Aurantimonas sp. A3-2-R12
CCGCACTTTGCGTGCTCCCGGCGCCCCACATCCCGGATGGTCTCACCATAACGCCAATCACCGAAGTGCGGCAGAGATGTTGGAGCGCCACCGCCATCATGCCGGATAAAGGCAATGTCGAGGGGCTGGTGAAGTACGCGCGTCTGAACTTCATGACGCCGATCCCGCATGCGGCGAGCTTTGACGATCTGAACGCCATGCTGGCGGAGCGCTGCCGACAACGACAGGACGAACGGGCCGGACGCCACAGCGAGACGATCGGCGCGCGCCTTGTGTCCGATCTGGCGGCCTTCAAGGAATTGCCCGCGGTGCCGCTGGAGCCGTGCGAGAAGCGGGCTGCCCGGGTCTCCTCGACGTCCCTGGTTCGCTACCGCTGCAATGACTACTCGGTGCCGACAACCTTCGGCTTCCGGGACGTTCTGGTGAAGGGCTTTGTCGACGAGGTGGTGATCCTTTGCGCCGGCGAGGAGATTGCCCGGCATCGCCGTGCCTATGGCACGGGCGCCTTCGTGTTCGATCCGCTGCACTATCTGATGCTGATCGAAACGAAGCCGAACGCCCTCGATCAGGCCGCGCCACTACAAGGCTGGGATCTGCCCGAGACGTTCCAGCATCTGCGTCATCTCCTCGAGGCCCGCATGGGCAATCGCGGCAAGCGGGAGTTCATCCAGGTCCTGCGACTGATGGAGACTTGTCCGATGCCGACCGTCGCCGATGCCGTGACCGAGGCGATCCGGCTCGGGGCGGTGGGGTTCGACGCCGTCAAGCAAATCGCGCTGGCCCGTGTCGAGCGGCGTCCGCTTCGGCTCGACCTGGCCCGTTATCCCCATCTGCCGAAGATGGATGTCAGGACGACGGCGGCGGCCGACTACGCCGTTCTGGTTCCCGGGAGGGCGGCATGAGCGGCAAGTTCAGTCCCGACAGGATGCCGACGGGGACGACCGGCGGCACGCCGCAGGTGCTGCTCGCGCACCACCTCAAGCAGTTGAAGTTGCCGACGGTTCTGCGGGAATACGACAAGGTCGCCCGCGAGTGCGCCCGCGACGGCGTCGACCATCCCCGCTACCTACTGCGCCTGATCGAGCTGGAGCTGATCGATCGGGAGCGCCGCACGATTGAGCGGCGGATCAAGGCGGCCAGGTTCCCGGCGGTCAAAAGCTTCGACACGTTTGACTTCACTGCGATTGCGAGCCTCAACAAGATGCTCGTTCACGACGACGGCGGCTCTCGTTCATCAACTGATGGAGGCTCGCGACGAGCGCCGCCTTCTGAAGCTGCAGCGCGATCTCCAGGCCGTGAAGCTGCTGATCGTCGACGAACTCGGCTACGTGCCGCTGTCGCCGACTGGCGCCGAACTCCTGTTCGAGGTCTTCTCCCAGCGCTACGAGCGCGGCTCGACCATCGTCACGTCCAATCTCCCCTTCGAGGACTGGACGAGCGTTCTCGGATCCGAACGGTTGACCGGCGCACTGCTCGACCGCCTGACCCACCACGTCCACATCCTGACGATGAACGGCGACAGCTATCGCCTCAAACAATCCGCCGGACCGTGCAGGGCCGCCGCCACGGCGGAGCAAAACCAGGCCACTGCCGACGTCTTCGATCCCGGGACCGGCGAAATCACCGACCCCTGATCCTCAGGACATCCCCCACGACACAGGAAAGGGCCCGATCGGGCCCTTTCCTGTGTCGTGCCCCTCACGCCAGTGGCCTGCTTTTACTCCGCCCCACTGGCCCGGTTTTGCTCCGACGTTGACAACGTAGTTCGTCAACTGCGATTAGGTTTCTCGGCCCTTCGGGATCCGACCACCAACCAAGTGTGCGGGAGAATATCGGNCGTCAACTGCGATTAGGTTTCTCGGCCCTTCGGGATCCGACCACCAACCAAGTGTGCGGGAGAATATCGGCTGGGAGCCAGAGCTCCTGCGACCAATTTCAGAGATTTAGACGATGTTGCTCCACGTTAATAGAGTGCAGGCTGGAAATTTTGATATCTCGTTGGGGACCATTTTCGGCGGGTGGCTGTGAGTCTTCGTTCGTGTCAGTGCGCCACCGTTCGCATGCACCAAATTTTTCCTGAGCTCGATTGGGCTCACCAACCGGCCGCGGCATTGCCTCGCCGCGATTTTACTCCGCTGCCGTAGCCGCCTCGTGTTCCACGGTCAGGGCCAGCCAGTCCTCTTCGCAGGAGGCGAGTGTCTTGGCCGCGTCGGAGCGCTGCTTGTTGAGTTCGGCAGCCCTGGCGGGATCGCTCGTGTAGAGCGCGGCATCGCTCAGCATCTCGTCAAGGCCTCTGATCGTCTTCTGAAGCCGCGAGATCTGGACCTCCAGTTGGCTGATCTTTTTCTTGAGCGGCTTCAGCGCCTCGCGCCTTTTCGCCGCAATGCGGCGCTGGTCGTTTTTTGATGCGGCCGCGGGCGGGGCAGACAGTCTATCTTCCGCGGCAACCGATTCTGCCATTCCGCTGCACTTCGTGCTGCCGGAAAGGACGAGTTTCTTGTAGTTTTCGAGGTTGCCGTCATAGCGGGAGACGGTACCCTTGGCGACAATCCAGAGTCGGTCAATCGTTGCCTCGATCATATGCCGGTCGTGGCTGATGAGGATCACGGCGCCCGGATAGTCGTTGAGAGCGCGCACGAGGCTCTCGCGCGCCTCGATGTCGAGATGGTTGGTCGGCTCGTCGAGGATCAGGAGGTTCGGCGCGTGGAGCGTGGCGAGCCCCATCAGGAGGCGCGCCTTCTCGCCGCCGGAAAGCTTCTCGGCCGCCGTATCCATCTTCTGCGTCGGCAGGCCCATGCGCGCGACGCGGCTGCGCACCTTCGCCTCGGGGGCGTCCGGCATCATGCGGCGCACATGCTGGACGGCGCTCTCCGCCGGCCTCAGATCGTCGATCTGGTGCTGGGCGAAGAAGGCGATCTTCAGCCCCGGCGCCCGCGTGATCTTGCCGGCCTGGGGGGCGAGGCGCTCGGCAAGCAGCTTGGCGAATGTCGACTTGCCGTTGCCGTTCTGCCCGAGAAGGGCGATCCGGTCGTCCGTGTCGATCCGCAAGTTCAATCCCGACAGAATCGGCTGGCCCGGCTCATATCCAACTGACGCATGTTCCATGTGGATGATAGGCGAGGCGGCGGGCTTTTCCGGCGCGTCGAAGGCGAAGGGCGTCACATACTCCTCGACGATCGCGGTGAGCGGCTGCATGCGTTCGAGCGCCTTCAGGCGCGACTGCGCCTGGCGAGCCTTGTTCGCCTGCGCGCGGAAGCGCTCGACGAAGGCTTCCATGTGCTTGCGCTCGGCCGTCTGCTTGGCGATCGATTTTTGCAGAAGCTCCAGCTTCTCGGCCCGCTGGCGCTCGAACTGGTCGTAGCTGCCGCGATAGAAGACGAGCTTCTTCTGGTCGAGATGGATGATCGAGTTGACCGCGTTGTTGAGGACGTCGCGATCGTGGCTGATGACGATGACCGTATAGGGATAGCGCGCGACGAAATTCTCCAGCCACAGCGTGCCTTCGAGGTCGAGATAGTTCGTCGGCTCGTCGAGGAGGAGGAGGTCGGGCCGCGAGAACAGCACGACCGCCAGCGCCACGCGCATGCGCCAGCCGCCGGAGAAGGAGGAGGCCGGGCGCGCCTGCGCGGCCGCGTCGAAGCCAAGTCCCGACAGGATCGCCGAGGCCCGTGCTTCCGCCGAATGGGCGTCAATGTCGGTGAGGCGGAGGTGGATGTCGGCGATCCGGGTCGGATCGGTCGCGGTCTCGGCTTCCTTCAGGAGCGAGATGCGCTCCATGTCGGCTTTTAGGACAATTTCGCTCAGCGCCTCCTCGGTGCCCGGCGCCTCCTGGGCTACCTGACCGAGCCGCGTGTTCTTTGGGAATGACACCGAGCCCGTCTCGGCGGCGAGTTCTCCGGTGATGACGCGAAAGAGCGTCGATTTGCCGGCACCATTGCGTCCGACGAGGCCCGCTTTGGTGCCCGTCGGCAGCGTCAAACTGGCATAGTCGATGAGGAGGTGCCCGGCAACGCGCGCGGAAAGGTCGGTGATCTGCAGCATGCGGCGGCTTTTGCCACGCCATGCCGCCACGCGGAAGAGGAGGGGCCATAGCTCGGTAGTGAGACAGAAACCCACTGAACAGCGTCGCACGCTTGCGCGTGCCGTCTGGCAGAATCTTCGCCACCAGGCAGCGATCATTGTCGTAGACGATCGATTGCGGCAC
>NZ_JAYXIH010000094.1:0-3510 GCF_036016755.1 Aurantimonas sp. A3-2-R12
ATCTCTGGCGTGCAGTCGGCAACATCTGCGACCTGTTCGAGCCCGAAGAATGTTGGAACTACCTCAAGGCCGCTGGCTATGTTGCAGATTAATCGCCTGACGCTCTAACACTTTGATTGAGCATCGGAACAACCAAGAAACCGGATCCATTTTGTGGTCCGATGCTCAAGCCTCAGGGCATGCCCAAGGCCGGGCGTGCGAGAGACGCGCAGCCAGTCGTGCCGATTTCGGCATCAGGTCGGACGAACAGCGGTCATCGACGCGGTTGCGGCGCGCAGGTCCGCTTGTGCCGCAACGGCGAAGTGGTCGCGGCGAAAGCGGCCCGGCGACACGCCGAACAGGTCGCGGAAGGTCCGGCTGGCGTGGCTGTCCGAGGCAAAGCCCGCCTCGAAGGCGAGTTCCGCGATGCTTCGCACTTCCCCGGGTTGGCTGAGCAGCATCCGCAAGCGGTCGGCGCGTCGCGCCTGAACGTAGTGTGAGACGCCGCCAAGCGGCTTGAACAATTCATAGAGCGTCGAGCGGCTGAGGCCGGATTCCGCCGCGATCATGGTCGGGCTGAGATGTTTGGCCGTCAGCTTGGCTTCCACCAGCGCGCGTGCCCTCGCGAGCTTCTTGCCGCCCGGCGCGTCGCCATTCGATGCAGCCGCCGGAGCTTGCAGTGCGATGGCCAGGAGTTCGCCGAAGGCACGGACCGCCCCGGCCCCCGCAGCGACGGGGATAGCATGGGCGTGTCGCATCAGCGCGACCGTGACATCCGTGAGCAGGCTGGCCTGGGCCGCCTCGATCACGGTCCCATGCAGGTTAGCCGCATGGGGCGCCGCCGCTTCGAGGAGCGCAGGCGTCAGGCGGACTGTCATGAGATGGATGCGGTCAGCCGACATGCGCAGCGGCCGACCGGGATCGAACAGGGCAATTTCGCCATCGCGGATTTCGATCTGGCGGTCCGGCAGTTCGACTCGCAGGGTCCCGGAAACGGCCAACTGAAGAAACACGTATCCGTTGGCGTTGGAGGACAACCCGTGCCGCTCGTGGCTCATGTCATGAAGCCGGCACTCATATAGAGCGAGCGAACCCAGTCGTCGGGTTTCCACCTGAGCGAACGACTCCGGGCCGGCGACGATTGTGTCGGACAAATCGCCAAGCAGCGCCCGATAGACCGCGGACCGATCAACCAAAGTCTCGGCAATACTGTCGAGCGGAGGAAGAGCGTCTGCCGCTTGCGAGACAAGATCCGCGATCATCTTCATTTCTACGATAGATGGACACATCCCACGATGAGCCGCCGGGAAAATGGGGCTTCGACGACACCTCCATTCTAGCAGGTATCGCAGGCGTCGCCATCGGTTTGCGAGCGCCGCCGGCAAATTTGCCGTTATACCAACCTGCGGTGATAGGAACCCATTCGACCGGGACGATCGCCGATGCGTGGCGAGGAGCGGGACGACGCGCGATGCGGCGCATCGGGCGAGACCCGCGACGAAGGCCAGGCGCGGCGAGCGCCCGGCCTTCGGTGGGCTGAACGGGCTTGCCGGACGGCGTCGCACCGCTTGCCCGATGCGCCGCATCGACCCGCGCGTCGCTCCTGGCCGGACAAGCCCGTCCAGCGCCATCGAATAGGTCCNGTGGGCTGAACGGGCTTGCCGGACGGCGTCGCACCGCTTGCCCGATGCGCCGCATCGACCCGCGCGTCGCTCCTGGCCGGACAAGCCCGTCCAGCGCCATCGAATAGGTCCCTATCGCCGCAGGTTGGTATTACGGCCGGACCGGCAGCCAAGAAGTATGGACAGATGGATATATTCGGATTCTCGGCGACTGGATAAAATCGACTGTCGCGTCGACGGCAATGCCTTCTTGCGACCGGGCTACGTCCCGCCTTCACCTTCAGCAAGGACTGCCTTATGTCGCTTTCGTCGCTCTCTCGCCTCACCCTCGCCGCGGCTCTCATCGTGTCGCTGGGGAGCGCTGCCTCCGCCGAAAATCGCGAAGTCACCGTCACCAACGCCAGCAGCGCCGCGATGATCGAGTTCTTCGCGTCGAACACCGGCACGAACAACTGGGAAGAGGACATTCTCGGCGTCGACGTGCTGGCGGTCGGCGAAGCGGTCGACGTGAATATCGACGACGGCAGCGGCGATTGCGTCTTCGACTTCAAGGCGACCTTCGAAGACGGGTCCAGCGCCGTCATGGGCAACGTCAATGTCTGCGAGATCTCGCAGTTCGATTTCACCGATTGAGCAAAGGGAGAGAGTTCATGAAAACATCGTTTTTCGCGGCCCTGGTCGCCATGGCCGGCATCGGCATCGCCGGCCCTGCCCTCGCCGACCCGTCCGGCAGCTATGATATCAGCGGCGTCAACCCGGACGGCACCCAGTACGAGGCCAGCGTGCTGGTCGCCAAGATCGGCGATGCGTTCACGCTGACTTACACGCTGGGCAACGGCAGCAAGGTTTCCGGCACCGCCATCGGCGACGACGACGTCTTGGCGATCGGCTATGCCGAGAAAGACGACACCGGCGTCGCTCTGATGTTCTCGGAGGACGACAAGTGGAAAGGCGTGTGGACCTATCTCGGCGCCAAGACGCTCGGCACCGAGGAATGGACGCCGCAGTGAAGCCCTGAAGCATGACGACGGGAAGGCCGGGTCACCGATGGTGATGCTGCCTTCCCGCTTGGACCTCTCCCAAACGACGGTGCTCCTCCATGTTCCGACTTGCGTCCGCTATCCTGCTGTTGACATGCGGTTTTCTCGCCGCGCCGTCGGCCATGGCGCAATCGGCCGAGGACGTCCTCAGCCAGATCGAATCCCTGCATGGCGATGCGCGTGGCTTTGGCGACGCCTTCGACCGGCTGCAGCAGTCGATGGCCGACGGTGACGCGGCGGCGGTGGCGAAGCTCGGCTCCTATCCGCTGACCGTCCGGGCGAATGGCGAGGTCTACGACGTTCTCGAGGCACAGGACCTGATCGACAATTTCGACAGTCTCGTCATGCCGGAAACACAGGCCCTGGTGGCCGACCAGAACCTTGCCGACCTGTTCGTGAACAGCGAGGGCGTCATGTTCGGCGCCGGCGAGGTGTGGCTGTCCGCGGTCTGCGGCGACAATGCCTGCAACAGCGCCCGCTGGCGGATCATCGCGATCAATAATTGAGGGGCGGAGGGTGGCGAGCTATATCGAAGCGGATCATGAGGGACGGAACGACGTCGGTTTGTCCGATTGAAGGCGAGGTCGTGACCGAAACCAGTGATTTGTTATGGCGCCAACGAACGGCAGTTCAGCGCCACTAGCGGCCATCCGAGGCGGCTCCATAGCGAGGGCACTGCCCCCCCTTGGGGGACGTTGATCGTGATCTGTACTTCAACCGCGTTTTTTCGTACCGCGTCCGTGATCGTGGGAGTCCTATCGCTCTAGACTAGAGCGTCAGGCGATTAATCTGCAACATAGCCAGCGGCCTTGAGGTAGTTCCAACATTCTTCGGGCTCGAACAGGTCGCAGATGTTGCCGACTGCACGC
>NZ_JAYXIH010000095.1:0-3434 GCF_036016755.1 Aurantimonas sp. A3-2-R12
AATCGCAAAGCTTCTCCATCTTCACAAAAAAACCAGCCCATCACCAAAACGCCCCTCGTGCCCACAAAGCCGAGGGGCGTCTTGCGTTTGAAAACTACCCTCCATCCAAGCACTGCCCGCCAAGCCACCGCTCCGCATCGCATCAGACCAAGCCAAGGGCGAGCGCAATGGGCATACGCTTGGCCCGCCCACGCCGGCCTCAATCCACCGGGCAGGGCCATAGCGCCGGAGGGGTCAGGCCAGCGGGAAGCCGCGTGGCCGCATCGCCGCAGGCGATGTCGATCTGGCCCTGCTCCAGGCCGACTGCGGCCGATAAATCGACGCCCTCCAGCCGGGTCAGAAACATGTAGGCGCCGGTGAAGTCCACCGGGCCTGAGAGGATGGCACCGCTGAAATCGGCGCGGGCAAGAATGGCCAGTGGGTATACCGTGCCGGTCAGATCGGCCCCGGCGAAAATCGCGCGGCCCAGTTCGGCTTTCTCGAAACTGCTTCCGGTCAGGTCGGAATTGCGGAAGTCCGCCCGCTGGAGTTCCGCGCCATGGAACGAGGCGCCGCGCGCGGAAAGACCCGAAAGGTTGGTTCGATAGCCTTCTACCTTGGTGAAATTGGCCTTGTCGGCAACAGCGCCGGCGAGCGACGCGCGCACCAGCGCCGCCTTTTCCAGGTTTGACGATGCGAGCTTGGCGTTCCGCAGGTCGGTCTGGGTGAAATCGGCTTTCTGAAGATTGGCGCCTTCGAGATTGGCGCCGGACAGAACCAGATTGCTGCGGTCGCACCCACTCCAATCGATCGCCGCCTTCGGCGAGGCAGTGCACTCGGCGGCTCTTGCCGACGTCGTTGCGCCGGCGATGATCGCGGCGGCCAGGAACAGCGCCGATGCGGCGGATTTGGCGAAGACGCCAGAAGGCAAAACGGTCTTCGCCATGTGGGGTGCTCGCCTGCCGTCTTGAACAGTTACGGCGGGCTCGCCTTTCATCTCAAACCTCGATCTGCCGCGTTCCATCAATTCCTCCAGATGCCGCTATCATCGACAGGACTATCATCCCCATGGCGAGCCGAAGCAATCGCAAGGCTCGGACATCGACGGTGTTGACCTGCCGGTCGCCCCTGTGGCGAAGTGTGACGATCGTGCTAGCTTCACCGGGGAGCGGCCGCCACCTGCCGGGCGATTTGACGATCGAGGGAGCTTGAGATGCTGGACATCACCAATCCGACGAAGACAGCGCAACGCAGCGTCGTCGTGCAAGGCTTCACCAACAGCGTGCTCGACCCGAACCAGCCGATGCTCGGCCCGGTCGAGAATGGCGGAACGATCATCGCCAACACCGCGCCGGGCTGCTGGGGCCCGATGATCACGCCGCGGCTGCGCGGCGGCCATGAGGTTACCCAGCCGGTCGAGATCGTGGGCGCGGAACCGGGCGACGGCGTCATCATCCGCATCCGCGACATCAGCGTGACCTCGATCGCGACCGCGTCCGGCCACGACAGTTCGCCGGAAGGCTTTTGCCTGGGCGACCCTTATGTCGCCGCGCGCTGCCCGACCTGCGACACGATCTGGCCCGAGACCCATGTCGAGGGGATCGGCGGCGATGCTGTCAAATGCGATGCCTGCGGCAATACGGTGAAGCCGTTCGAGATCGTGCATGGCTATACGGTGGTGTTCGACGAAACTCGCCATGTCGGGGTGACGATGCCGAAGCAGGCGGCCGAGACCATCGCGCGCGACGCCCATCATTATGCCGCGCTGCCGGATCAGTCGGTGCAGCACCCGATCCTGACCTACGCGCCGTCAGATATGCCGGCGGTGATGGTGCGTATGCGCCCATTCCTCGGGCAATTGGGCACGACGCCGTCGATGCCGCTGCCCGATTCCCACAATGCCGGCGATTTCGGCGCCTTCCTCGTCGGCGCCCCGCATGAATACGCCGTCACCGCCGCGCAATTGGCCGAACACAAGACCGACGGGCACATGGACATTGACGCGGTACGTCCCGGTGCGGTGTTGGTCGCACCGGTCAAGGTGAAGGGCGCGGGCGTCTATATGGGCGACATGCATGCCGCCCAGGGCGACGGCGAGATCGCCGGCCACACGATGGATGTCTCGGGCAGCGTCACGTTGCAGGTCGAGGTGCTGAAAAACTATCCGATCGACGGACCGGTGCTGTTTCCGCTCCTCGAGGATCTGCCGCCGCTGGCCCGGCCCTTCTCCGAAGCCGAGCGCGCCAAGGCGGAGCGGCTGGCCAAATCCTGGAAGGTCGGACAGCTCGAGAACTCGGCACCGATTTCGGTGATCGGCACGGCGCCGAATTTGAACGCGGCGATCGAGAACGGGCTGGAGCGGGCGGCCAAGCTGCTGGACATGACCGTGCCGGAGGTGCGCAACCGCGCGACGATCAACGGCGCGATCGAGATCGGCCGCGCGCCGGGGGTGATCCAGGTGACCTTCCTGGCGCCGCTGGACCGGCTCGACAAGGTCGGCCTGGGCGATATCGCGCGGGCGCAATACGATCTCTGACAGATATGGCCGGCACGGGCGATCGTGGCCCGCGCCGGCACGTTATCCCCAAGTTACCGCAAGCCGCCCGCGGTGACGGCAGCAATGCGTCGTCGAGGCGGGCGTGGATCGTGACCGCTATTCTCCCGAGCGCGATGGCGATGAATACCCAGCGCAGCGTGTCGAGATACGGCACGAGCGGCAGGATGGCGGATTGGGTTTCGGTGAGGATGTCTGCACGACTTCGACACCCGTCGCACCCAGCGTCGCAACACCGGCAACTCCGCCGCCTGTCATGGTGCGGCCGTCGGCCAGCACTTCGCGCGCAGGCAGGGTCTCGGCTGCAAATGCCGTCTCCCGAACCGGGAATCGCTCGCCCCACTGGCGGGCCGGTCCGAGGTCAATGTGCATGAAACCCGAGCGCGGATAGTATCCGAACCCGAGGAACCCGACCTCCCGCGCCGTCGCCTCGAACGCCACCGGATCGTGGTTCGCCATGGCGATGTCGAAGGCGGCACCGTCGAGATGCTTGGCGCAGGTTGTGCCGCCGACGGCGCGGTTGTGCTCGGGGCCGCGATAGCCCGAGCGGACGATCAGCAGCTTGCCCGTCCCGCGGCAGGCAATCTCGGCAGTTGGGAAATTGGGTCAGCGCGGCGCCCTCCGGCACGTCGCGCCAGACCGCACCTGACCGCGGCCACGATCTCGTCCTTCGCGCTGAAATCGCTCCGTGTCGACTCGGAAATCTCCAAGTCCATGTTATGCCCGAGCATAAAGCACAATCACCGGCTTCTACAGGAAATCTCCAGAACTCCGTCAAGCTTTGCCGAAGTGAGAGGTGGCTCGGGAAAATTGGACAGCGTGCTGAGTGGATTGTCTGCCTGAAGGCGGCCAGGATGGCCGAGATCAGGAGAGACGATGAGCAAGAGACCCAGGCGGAACC
>NZ_JAYXIH010000096.1:0-3432 GCF_036016755.1 Aurantimonas sp. A3-2-R12
CTCCGGACCACGCCTACTTCAATCAACCGCTTCTCGCAGCGGCATAAAACCCGGCAGACGATCCACTTATCAAGCCGTCGAGCCTGTTCAGACAAACCGAGCCACCTCTTTCCACAGGGGTGCCGCTACGCGAAGCCGCCTTCATTGTTCTGGACGCCATCCCAGGCCTTCTAACCGTCGTCATCATCATTGGAGGCGTTGTCTCGGGAGTCTTTACAGCAACAGAAGCTGGCGCGATCGCCGTTGTCTACGGAACCCTAGTATCAATGTTAGTGCACAGAGAACTGAAAGTCAGAGACTTTCGAGAAATATTGAAGGATTCTGTTGTTCTCACAGGTGTGGTTGCTTTGATTTTATCGTTCGCCGGCGCATTCGGTTGGCTGATAGCGTTCGACCGTGTACCTTACGCTGCCGCCGAATTACTTGGGGGCTTATCACCTGCGGTATTTCTTCCAGGTTACATGATACTTCTTCTTATTCTTGGAACCTTTCTGGCACCAACAGAAGCGCTCATTATTGTTACGCCCATTCTTTACCCAGTTGCGTTGACACTTGGAATGGACCCCTTGCATTTCGGCATGGTTACAATCACCTGTCTAGCGCTGGGTCATATTACACCACCCGTAGGGTTATGCCTCTTTGTCGGTTCGGCGGTGAGTGGGTTGCCAGTCAAAGAGATCGTGAGGGCGCTAATGCCGTTTTATCTGGCCAGCGCGGCTGCGGTGATCCTCATCGCCTACGCTCCGTTCATCTCAACGAGCGTACCCCGTGCCCTCGGTTTCTGAACACGATCAGAGTTCCTCGCCGCGCATCGACTACGTCCTGAGTGTTGCGAGCCCCTGGACCTATCTCGGCCATGCGCGATTCTGCCGGATCGCGAGACAATTTCGAGCGACCGTACGAATCTTGCCGGTCGACATGGTAGAGGTTTTCGCACGTACAGGCGGCACTGTTTTTCGCAACCGCGCACCAGAACGTCAGAGTTATCGGCAGATTGAGCTTGAACGCTGGAGCCAAGCGTTGAACATACCGCTCACTCTCGAACCCCGGTATTATCCGGTAGCACACGAACCGGCGAGCCGGCTCATCCTCGCCGCATCCGATATGGGGTACGACGCGCTCGCTTTGACGGGCCGTCTTCTAGCAGCAATCTGGCTTGAAGAGCGCAATATTGCGGACAAGACGACCCTCCACGCAATTGCAGCCGAAGGCGACGTCAACACCGAGGCGCTATTTCGCCATGCTGCCTCGGCTGATGTCGGCAAAGCCTACGAGGCCGCAACGCTGGAGGCCGTCGCGAAAGGCGCATTCGGTGCTCCAACATATATTCTAGGTGGTGAGCGGTTCTGGGGGCAGGACCGCCTAAACTTTGTTGAAAAATCCCTTCTGAGCATGACGGAGGTAAGTTCGACGATCAGCTCAGAATGAGCCAAATGTCAGCCTGGCCTTTCGGCAGGGATGTCGTTCACATCCGAGAGTTTGGAGTATTGACTTTGTAGCAGTTTTGTAATACAAGGTAGCAATGGCTCCATTACCCCCCAACCCGGTTTTTCGCTCCATGATGCTCTACCGCACGGCGCGAACTATAGCCGGCCTCACCGTTCGCGAGCTCGCTGCTGCGGCCGATGTGTCCACCGCGACAATCACGAAGCTAGAGACGGGCGCCGAGCTAAAGCCGGCGACCCTTCGTAAAATCCGGCCAGTGCTGGAAGCCAACGGTGCCAGGTTTGTCCCGCACGAAAAATGGGGCGAATGGGTCGAGCCGAATATGGGAGCCGAGTGATGCCGCGTCAGGCCGCCAACGATAACCACGCTCCCTTGCTCCTCACTAGGACAGACGCGGCTCGAGCTTGCTCCTGCCACCCTTCGACGTTCTCCCGGTGGGTGTCACTAGGCATCATGCCCAAGCCCCTGCCCGGCCTTCGACGGTGGAGCCGCGTAGAGCTTGAGGCCAGCGTCAGGAAGATGACGGCCGCGAATGACAATCCACTGCCAGAAGACCCCTACCTCGCATGGAAGATGCAAGATGAGGGTTGAACTAAAGGGGCTGGCGACGGCGACCAAAGTTTTGGCGGACGGCACGTCTCGCCGGTACTTCTACGCTTGGCGCGGTGGGCCACTCCTACGGCGCGCGGACGGTTCGCCTATTAGCGATCGGAACGACCCGCAGATCCACGTTGCTTTTACAGACGCCCACAGAGACCGCGTGAGGCTGCCCACCGGAACGCTCGCCGCGCTGGTTGCCGAGTTCAAAGCATCGTCTGAGTACACGACGAAAGCGCCTAAAACCCGAAAAGCATATGATCGATATGCTGCGATGATCGAAAAGCGATTTGGGAAAATGTCGCTCGCCGTAGTGCAGGATCGCCGTGCGCGGGGCGACTTCAAGACATGGCGTGACACCTTTGCCGACAAGCCACGCACCGCCGACTACATTTGGCAGACGCTCGCACGGGTTCTATCCGTCGCCAAAGACAATGGCCGGATCACGATCAATGTCTGCGAACGTGGTGGACGCATCTATATCGCCGACCGGGCCGAGAAGATTTGGTCCGCTGAGCATATCGAGGCGATGATGTCCGCAGCATCTGAGCCTTTGCGTCTGGCGCTTGTGCTCGGCTTGTGGACAGGCCAGCGCGAAGGCGACCTGTTGCGGCTTTCATGGACCGCTTACGACGGGCAGTTCATTCGCCTGAGGCAAGGCAAGACGAAAGCGCGGGTTAAAATCCCTGTCGGCGATCTTCTACGCACCGCGCTTGACGCGGCCAAGAATGGCCGAACGACGACCACGATTCTGGCGAATACCCGAGGCAAGCCTTGGACCGAAGACGGGTTTCGCACGTCATGGGGGAAGGCCGCAGGGAAGGCAGGGATAGACGATCTCCGCTTCCATGACCTCAGGGGCACCGCAGTCACGCGCCTCGCGCTGTCGGGCTGCTCCGTGCCCGAGATAGCGTCAATCACCGGGCACAGCTTGAAGGACGTCGAGAACATCTTGGACGCGCATTATCTCGGCGGACGATTCGAGCTTGCCGAGGAGGCCATACGGAAACGGGAGCGATACGAAGGGAGAACAGATGTTGCAAACTGACCTGCAAACTACGGCCTCCGTTCTGGGGCCAAGCCTGCTAAGTGTTTGTAATGAATGGTGGGTGATGTAGGGTTCGAACCTACGACCCGCTGATTAAGAGTCAGCTGCTCTACCAACTGAGCTAATCACCCACGACGCCGAGGCGTTCGGTAGCGGCTATATAGAGAGCGCCCGAGAGCCTGTCCACCCGTTTGTGGACCGGTTGCCACGGTTTTCGAGAGATGCCGCGGTCCCTAGCATTACAGTTGCGTCTTTCGACGAGTTCTGAATCCATGGGCGACCATGATTCGGAGGTCATGGATGATGGGCGCATCGATCGAGACGACGCTGGAGCTTTGGGC
>NZ_JAYXIH010000097.1:0-3316 GCF_036016755.1 Aurantimonas sp. A3-2-R12
CTCCGGTCAGGTTGAAGTCTCGCAACTCCACCTTAGCCGGCCAATCCGGTGGCCACTTCCGTCACACCATTCGAGGTCCGATTTTCCACCATCAAAGCGGACACTACCCAATGCGGCGGTCGGGTCGATGTCGTTGTGTCGGTAGCGCGTTAGGCGCGATCCGTCCGGGGACGGGGAGAGCAGCGCACAGCTTTTACGCATCGATCTCCAGGAGAACAGGTGTGGACATAACGGATCGGTCCACCGCTCTCCCGTCGTGCGGAAGCAACGTGACCGGCGATGAGGCTCGGCAACGTCTTTGATCATCGATGGAAGGAGCCCGCTCGCTATGGCCGAGATAAATCTGAAAAGCCTACTGGTCCGCTGCGCGACAACCCACGAGGTGGATCTGGACTTGGTAACGAACATTCGCCGCGCTCTCGAGGAGCACGTGCCCGCAGTGGCCGAGCCCGCCGACTCCCGCGACGCCCTCGCGTCGACGGATGGCGCGCTGGCCCTTGTGGCCAAGGCTTTGCCCGGATGGGCTGTCACCTTGCGGGGCGGCACGCGTCCCGGCTCTCCATGGAGCTGTGTCCTGCGGGAAAACGAATCTCAGGACGACGATCAGACCATAGCCGCCGGGCGCGGAATCTCGCCAGCGATCGCCATTTCGGCGGCCGTTCTGCAATTGGTCGCTGGTGTTGAAATCGGCTTCCACTAGAATTCGAGAAGCCGTGTCGGAGACGATGCAGGATGGGTGTGTAATGTCCGAGAGCGACATTCTCTGGTTCGACGAGATCGTGCGTGACGACGTCGCCACGGTCGGCGGCAAGAACGCCTCGCTGGGGGAAATGGTCCAGAAGCTCATCCCCGCCGGTGTGGCGGTTCCCCCTGGATTTGCCACGACGGCCGAGATGTTCAGACGTTTCGTCGCGGCAAACGGAATTGCGGCGATCATCCGGGATACGCTCGACCAGCGCATGGCCGGCAAGATCACGCTCGCCGAAGCCGGCCGAGCTATCCGGGCGGCGTTCTTGCGCGGCGACTGGCCGGACGAATCCGCTGCCGCGATCACGATGGCCTATGAAGAACTGTCGCGCCGCTCCGGCGTCGGCGATGTCGACGTCGCTGTTCGCTCCAGCGCCACCGCCGAAGACCTGCCGGATGCAAGCTTCGCCGGCCAGCAGGAGACGTTTTTGAACGTCGCGGGCACGGCGAAGGTGCTGGACGCCTGTCGGCGCTGCTATGCCTCGCTCTTTACCGACCGCGCCATCAGCTATCGTGAAACGAAAGCTTTCGACCATCTCAAGGTCGCGCTGTCCGTTGGCGTTCAGCGGATGGTGCGCTCCGACCTCGGCAGTTCGGGCGTGATGTTCTCGATCGACACCGAAACCGGCTTCGACCGGGTGGCGATCATCAATGCGGCCTGGGGTCTCGGCGAAAACGTCGTGCAGGGCGCCGTCGATCCCGACGAATACCAGGTCTTCAAGCCGTTTCTCGATAATCCCCAACTCAGGCCGATCATTCAGAAGACGCTCGGCGCCAAGCAGATCAAGATGATCTACGCCAAGGGCGGTGAGCGACCGGTGAAAAACGTGCCGACCTCGCTCATCGAGCGGCAAAGCCTGGTCCTGAGTGACGACGATATCCTCGCGCTGGCCCGATGGGCGAAGACGATCGAACGGCATTATGGCTGTCCGATGGATATCGAATGGGCGAAAGACGGCCGCGACGGATCGCTCTTCATCGTCCAGGCACGACCCGAAACCGTGCAGTCGCAGCGAACCGCCGGTGTGCATAAAAGCTACCGGCTCGGCGCCCATGGCCGGACGCTCTGCACGGGTCTTTCGATCGGACAGGCGATCGTCTCGGGATCGGTTTGCATGATCCGCACTCCGGACGAAATCGACCGCTTCGTGGACGGCGCCATATTGGTGACGGAAACCACCGATCCCGATTGGGTGCCGATCATGAAACGCGCGAGCGCGATCGTTACCGATCACGGCGGGCGCACCTCGCATGCGGCCATCGTCAGCCGCGAACTCGGCCTGCCGGCCATCGTCGGCACTGGCGACGCGACGCAGCTGCTGCATGACGAGCAGGCGATCACGGTGTCCTGCGCGGAGGGCGACCAAGGCTTCGTCTACGAAGGCGACGCGGACATTTCGGTCGAGGAGAGCGATCCCGGTGAGGCGCCGTCCACGCGCACCGAGATCATGCTGAATCTCGCCAATCCGGCCGCCGGCGCGCGCTGGTGGCGGCTGCCAGCCGACGGCGTCGGCCTCGCCCGCATGGAGTTCGTCATCAACAACGCCATCAAGATCCACCCGATGGCGCTGGTCAATTTCGCGGCGATCACCGATGCGGCCGTCCGGACCGAGATCGAGGCCATCACGCGCGGCTACGCGGACAAGCCGGCCTTCTTCGTCGACCGGCTGGCCGAAGGCCTGGCTCGTATCGCCGCCGTCGCACACCCCCATCCCTGCATCGTGCGGATGAGCGACTTCAAGACCAACGAATACGCGCATCTCGTTGGCGGACAGGGCTTCGAGCCCGAGGAGGCGAATCCGATGCTCGGGTTTCGCGGCGCCTCGCGCTACTACTCGCCGCGATACCGGGAAGGCTTTGCGCTGGAGTGTCGCGCGATCCGGCGGCTGCGCGAGGAGATGGGCTTTGCCAATGTGATCGTCATGATCCCGTTCTGCCGCACGCTGTCCGAGGCCGACCGGGTACTTGAGGTCATGGCGGAGAACGGGCTGAAGCGCGGCCAGGACGGGCTTCAGGTCTACGTCATGTGCGAGATCCCCTCCAACGTCATCCTCGCGCGCAGCTTTGCCGAACGCTTCGACGGGTTCTCCATCGGCTCCAACGATCTGACCCAGTTGACGCTCGGTGTCGACCGCGATTCCAGCCTATTGGCCGAATTGTTCGACGAAGAGGACGCGGCGGTGAAATGGATGATCCGCAGCATGATCACGGCCGCCCACGAGGCCGGCGCGAAAGTCGGTCTCTGTGGCCAGGCCCCGAGCGACAATCCCGCCTTCGCCGCTTTCCTCGTCGAATGCGGCATCGACTCGATCTCGATCAGCCCGGACAGCTTCGCCGCGGTCAAGGAGCATGTCGCGCGCGCCGAAGGCCGCGGATCGGCAGTTTGATCTGACGCAATGCGGATGTCGCGGACGCGCCCATAAAGGATGATCGAAATAGTCGTCCGGAGGACAGGATCATGAATGACAGCGCAGTTCCCGCCTTCTCCCATGGAGCGCAACAGGCACAGCAATGGGTCAACGAACTCGCCGACGATTTGAACGAGGGCCTTGAGCGTCACGCCTTGCGA
>NZ_JAYXIH010000098.1:0-3245 GCF_036016755.1 Aurantimonas sp. A3-2-R12
ATCATCGTATCCTTCATCTGCCGTCCTCTCCGCTTCGTGGCTCTTAACACCACGACCTTGGCACATTGCGATGCCGTCTCGGGAGGACGGCAACCACCCCATCTATGAAAGACGATACCACGATCACCCCGCTTCACCAGCCCGGATCGATCCTTGACCGGCTCACCGAGATCGCCCGCGAGGGCGCGCGCCAGATGCTGGCCGCCGCGCTCAGGGCCGAGGCGGCGAGCTTCGTTGCACAGTTCGAGGATGAACGCCTGCCCGATGGACGCCATCGCATCGTGCGGCATGGCACCGGGCCGGGACGGATGATCCAGACCGGGATTGGCCCGATCCCGGTGCAGCGCCAGAAGGTGCGCGACCGCGCCGCCGGCGTGCCGGCCGAGAGAAGGATCCGCTTCACCTCGAACATCCTGCCCCGCTGGGCGCGGCGGTCGAAGAGCCTCGATGCCTTGCTGCCGGTTCTTTACCTGCGTGGTATTTCCACCGGGGAGTTCCAGGAAGCGCTGACGGCGCTGCTCGGGGCTGACGCGCCGAACCTGTCGCCTGGCGTGATCTCGCGCCTCACGGCGGGCTGGCAGGAGGATTACGACCGCTGGCAGCGCCGCGACCTCTCCGCGCGCCGCTATGTCTACATTTGGGCCGATGGGGTCTACCTGCAGGCCCGCATGGAGCCGGCCGCCGAATGCATGCTGGTGATCATCGGCGCGACACCTGAGGGGCGCAAGGAACTGCTTGGCTTCCAGGTCGGGGTGCGAGAGAGCGCGCAGAGCTGGCGCGAACTGCTGGTCGATATCAAGGCCCGCGGCCTCTCGGTCCCGCCGGAGATCGCCGTGGGCGATGGGGCCATGGGGTTCTGGAACGCCCTCGATGAAGCCTTCCCGGGCACGCGTCATCAGAGGTGTTGGGTTCACAAGACCGCCAACGTCCTGAACAAGTTCCCGAAATCGATGCAGCCGGCGGTGAAGGCCGACCTGCGCGAGATCTGGCAGGCCGAGACCCGCGCCGCCGCCGAGGCCGCCATGGACACCTTCACCGAGAAATACGGGGCCAAGTACGAGAAGGCAGCGACTTGCCTGATCAAGGACCGCGACGCCTTGCTGGCTTTCTACGACTTCCCGGCCGACCATTGGGATCACCTGCGCACGGGCAACCCGATCGAGAGCGTGTTCGCCACCGTCCGGCACCGGACCGTGCGGACCAAGGGCGCGCTGTCTCAGAAGACGGCGAAGCTGATGGTGTTCAAGCTCGTTCAGGCCGCAGCGAAAACATGGCGCCGTCTGAAGGGCGCGAACCAGTTGCCAATGGTCCTCGAGGGCGTCACATTCACAGACGGCGTCGCCACGCAGGGCGCCGACAACCGCGCCGCTTGATCAAGCCGCGTCACCCAAAATCGGCCATAGCTCCAATATCGAGGCGGGCGGCTGGGCGTCTCGTGTGCCGTGGCCCGCGTCATGGCGGGCGCACTTCCGGTTAAGCGCCGGGAAATAGACACCCAAGTCTGGAGCACTGACATGGACGAACGCACGTTTTTCAACGCAGCGCGGGCGAAGCCGTTTGGTGGATCGCTGTCGCAGGATGCTGTCGACGACATGAAAGCGATCATCGCGACATTTGGCATCTATGGCGATGGGGACGGGCGAAATCTGGCCTACATCCTCGGCACCGCGTTTCATGAGTCCGATCGCTTCAAGGCGATGGAGGAATACGCCAGCGGAAAGGCATATGAGGGGCGGCGCGATGAGCTATGGCCGGAGTTGGGTGACGGGGCCGATCAGGCGGCGCGTTGATCGGCGGGCGCGGTGGACGCGATGCCGTCGGTGAACTTGATGCCAGCGATGACCATAGGCAAGCGATTTTCGCCTTTCAGCCGCCGCCAGGTCTTCGATGCGGCGATAACGAGTTTGAAGACCATCAACCGGGCGGTCTTCTGCGACAGGGCNGCAAGCGATTTTCGCCTTTCAGCCGCCGCCAGGTCTTCGATGCGGCGATAACGAGTTTGAAGACCATCAACCGGGCGGTCTTCTGCGACAGGGCTCCCTTCGTTCTGACCGTCCGGTGCCGGACCGTGGCGAAGACGCTCTCGATGGGGTTCGAGGTCCGCAGATGGTCCCAGTGCTCGGCCGGAAAGTCGAAGAAGGCCAGGAGCGCGTCGCGGTCCTTGGCCAGGCATTCGACGGCCTTGGGATATTTGGCGCCGTACTTCTCGGCGAAGACCGCGATGGCGGCTTCGGCACTCGCCCGGTCCGGCGCGTCCCGCACCTCGCGAAGGTCCGTCTTCATGTTCGGCTGAACCGACTTCGGAACCTTGTTGAGGATGTTGATGAGCTTGTGTTGCCAGCATCGCTGGTGGCGCGTTCCGGGGAAGATCTCCTCGAGCGCTTTCCAGAAGCCGAGTGCTCCGTCGCCGACGGCGATCTCGGGCGCGGCGGCGAGACCGCGTGCTTTCAGGTCGACGAGCAGTTCGCGCCAGCTCTGCGCACTCTCGCGGACACCGACTTGGAAGCCGACGAGTTCTTTCTTGCCTTCGGGCGTGGCGCCGACGATGACGAGCATGCAAGCGGCATCATCTTCCATCCGTGCCTGAAGATAGACACCGTCGACCCAGATGTAGACGTAGCGCCGGGCCGACAGATCGCGCCGCTGCCAGCGATCGTATTCGCCCGTCCATTCTTCCTTCAGGCGTCCGATCACCGACGGCGACAGGTTCGGGGCGTCCCTTCCCAGCAGCGCAGCAAGGGCCTCCTGGAAATCGCCGGTCGAGATGCCGCGCAGGTAGAGAACCGGCAGCAGTGCATCGAGGCTCTTCGTTCGCCGCGCCCATTTCGGCAGGATCGCGGAGGTGAAGGTAATGCGGTCCTGCTCCGGCCCATCGGCGCCGCGATCCCGCAGCTTGGCGCGCCTCACCGGCACCGGACCGACCCCCGTTTGGATTGCGCGCTCCGGACCATGGCCATGGCGAACGAGCCGGGCACGGCCGTCGGCAAGACGTTCGCCCTGCATCGCCGTCAGGAAGGCCTCGGCTTCCGCCTCGACGGCCTGCGCCAGAAGCCGGCGGGCGCCATCGCGCAGCACCAAGGTCAGGGGATCATCGATGTCGCCAGGGTGTTGAAAGGCCTGAACGGTGCTATCGGTCTTCATAGATGGGGTGGTTGCCGTCCTCCCGAGACGGCATCGCAATGTGCCAAGGTCGTGGTGTTAAGAGCCACGAAGCGGAGAGGACGGCAGATGAAGGATACGATGAT
>NZ_JAYXIH010000099.1:0-3123 GCF_036016755.1 Aurantimonas sp. A3-2-R12
CGCGCAGTCCTGACCTTGACCTCGCGCGACAATTAGGAAACCTTCGACCTCGACCGCAGGCGCTTATCGTAATTGACGCTGCCGCTCATCCCAATCGTCGCTCTATAGGCTATCCGGATCTGGAGAATTTAACGTCGTGCCAACCGTACGCCCGGTTGGTCGCCATTGGTGAATTCCACACCTTCCGCCTCCAGAACAGCGCGAATTCTGTTCTTTGTTTCAACGGACACGGTTGGAACACTTTGGCTTTCGCTCTCGCAGCGCTTGATCGTTGGAACAGACACGCCGGCTCGATCTGCAAGCTCGGTTTGTGAGAGACCAATTAACGCGCGGGCTGCCCGCATCTGTCCTGTCGTCACCAATACGTATTGATCCTTTTAGATCATTCCTGTATGATCCAAAGGTGTCAAAGACACCCTTGGACCTGAAATCCGAAGTGCGGCCAAGCACGGTGCAGGCACACCGTACTTAGCCTGACCACTCGCCAAGCTGTAAGGAGCTCGGATCATGGCTGATTCTGAGACTAGCACGAGTCTGTCTACCGTCACCCGTCGCATGCTGCTAGCCGGCACCACATTGATGGCAGCGGCATGGACGACCAATCCATTGAGGAGATCGCCAGCAAGGAACAGCGGCGAGCCGGATGTCGCATTGCCGCTCTGGCACGAATGGAGCGACGCTCACCTTCGCACTTATGAGGCTTGCTGCAGACAGCAGACCCTCGAGGCCCGTTTGGTCGAGACGATTGGCTTTCCTCGTGCAGAGGTCGATCTGCCTGATGAGGGCAGATCGATCTTCGTGCATACCCGTGATCAGATCGAAGAGACCTTCGGCGGCGATCCGGCGTTGGCAGCGACGCGGGCAATCGCGGAAGTTGAGCTCATGGCACACCAAGCTCGCTGGGAGGTCGCAGATGGCGAGTTGGGATACTCCGTCGCCAAAGAGGCCGAAGAGGCCGCAGCCTTCCACGAACAACAGCTGGTCGATGCGCTGATGAGTGCATCTGCCACATCACTTGCCGGCGTTGCGGGCAAGCTCGATGTCATCTTACGCGAGGGAGAAAGCTCTGCTGAATGTCCGGAGTTCCCCTGGCCCTTTCTCCGTTCGGCGCTTGTCGACCTCGTGCGCATCGCCCAAAAGGGTCAGCCAGATCAATTTGTGCCCGGCTCCGATCGCATTGCGTTGTTGTCGCGATCGTCAAACAAAAGCGGCAGTTGAGAATGAACTCACATGCTGCCAAAGCGTAGCGGCAAAAGACTGAAAAAAGCCCACGACATCCCGGCGCAGAACACGACCGTCGCGCAGTGTCCTGCGATCCCACACGTCCCGCGCCGCCTTCCAACGGCGGCGCGGGGTCGTCGCAAGCAGCAGGGAGCTGTGAATGTGGCTACAGACGCTCAAGGGCGAGCAGGACTTTGATCACTGCTCGCATTCCAACATCCATGCCGGCTAATTAACCTGCGAGCGTTGCGAACTCGTCTTCCGAGAGGTCGCCGCTCTCGTCAGCATCCGCGGCAGTGAAGGCATCTTCCGTCACATCCGGCATTGCGGCCTGCACCTCTTCCAAGGTGACCGTACCGCTCTGGTCGGCGTCAACGGTCGCAAAATCGACAGCCTGCGCAAAGGCAGGAGCGGCAAAGCCCAGAATGGCCAGTGTCGCGAGAATATTCTTCATTGGAATGGTCCTTCTTGTTGTCGTCCTGACGGGGCTTCACTCTGAAGACTGTTCATTGTCAGCCCCGCCCGAAATGACCATCAAACGAAAAAATGGTAGAATTTTGCAAGGATATTGTCTAATTTATGTCTTTATTTGGTAACTACAAATAAGAGTTTCCGCGCGTAAATCCAAATCAATTAGAATAATATTGCAATTCCTGTAGCATCAACATATAAATATAAATAATCATTACCAATGGGGATTTTATTTATCAGATCTTCAATATTTCGATGGCAATTCGTAATTACCCACGCCTTGCGATCGCCGACCTCGGTCGTCAGACACTGACGTTGTCAAATCGCGTCGAACCGTGCCCCCCCCCCCAAACATTTCGCTTTCAACGTTAGGTCTTCTCTATTTGGCGCACTGCCGTCGACGGTGATCGCGATCGAGGCGTGCGGCGCATCGCCCCATTGGCTTCAGCCAGCGAGAAGAAGGTCTGCCGCCGCAACCGGCCCCAATAAGCNGGCGCACTGCCGTCGACGGTGATCGCGATCGAGGCGTGCGGCGCATCGCCCCATTGGCTTCAGCCAGCGAGAAGAAGGTCTGCCGCCGCAACCGGCCCCAATAAGCAGCCACGTAGAAGTTTGCTACGGAGCTATCGTGTAGCGTAATTTGCACACCGCGAGGACGTAGATTTTCCAGGCTCCCCCGCCGTACCTATTTCTCCCCACCACCGAATTCATTACAATTCGACGCAAATCCCGTGGTAGTTGTTGAATTACCCTTAGGCTTATCTGTCTATTACCGACCTAACGAGCAGCGAAACAGGTGCGAATTTAGTTATCAATCAGGGGCATTAAACGGAGGATACCATGCTTCGGGATTGTATTTTGACGCGCAGCCATTTGAACGCGGTCCTAGAGATCCTTGGAGACGACGATAAATTCGCCCGCTGCCGCGAGTATGTGTCGATCGCGCATGCGGAGATCGAGAGGGTTCAGGCGGAGATCATCGCGACGGCGGCCTCGCGCCCCCGCTTTCTCCACAGGACTATGTCGGTCACGGTCGACAGATCGAACGAGCCACTGCCTATCCGGGCCGGAGATTCTAACTCCTGGGAAGACAGCTATGGTCAGCAACTCGCCGACGGCCGCTTGTCCTCCATGTTCCCTGCCGCAGCCGGGATGGAAGCCGATCTGCAGTCGCGCAGGAAGTACGATGTCAAAGCTGCCCGCATCACGAGCGTGATCGAGCAGTGTCAGCTTTCGATCGCCTACCAACCGATATACAAATTGGAAGATCGTCGCATCGCAGGTCTGGAATGTCTTTCACGGTTCCCCGCGGCGCCTGTGCGGTAACTGCTCAGGTGGCTGGCTTCAGATGGTCTGAGCGGCAGGTACGAAGAGCGTAGCGGCGATGTTGCGGATGGCGCCGAAGGCTGTCTGTCCTGCGATTCGGGCTGT